>CALLLY010000024.1 GCA_938008205.1 uncultured Granulosicoccaceae bacterium | reverse complement strand
ACTGTTCCATCAAGGATGGATGCGTTCGGAATTCGGGCGGCGATAAAAATTATTCGTTATGGCATGACTTCACTTAAGGAGTCAGTGGCAACCGGTCAGTATGAGTTTCCACAGGGCCTGTTTTATGGTGGGCGATCTATGGCTGCGTCTACGCAAATTATTGCCGACAACATTCATGACTGGGTGGGGGCTGCTGACAGTGTATTGCATATGGATTTGCATTCCGGCCTGGGAAAGTACGGGCAGTTGAAGCTTTTATGTAACCATGCTGAAAAGGCTGCATCCATCGACTGGTTTAAAAAAACCTTCGGTGCAGAGCCGGTTGAGTCCTTAAATAATAATAGTGCTACTGCTTACCCGGTAAGTGGTCAGTTTGGTGCGTGGCTGCAGCAGGAATTCAGTCACATAGATTATCGATTTATAGGCGCTGAGTATGGAACTTACTCTGCTCTTAAAGTTGTGCAAGCGTTACGTCGGGAAAATTGTCATCACTTCTTTGGCAACAATGACAATACTGACTATGCGGCGGCTAAAAACGAACTGGCAGAGTGCTTTTGCCCGGCAGATCCGGTGTGGCGACAGCAAGTGCTTAGCAGTGCATTATCAGTAGTACGTAGTGGAGCATATGCGTTAAATCAACAGTGAAAATGTCGTGATTCAATAGCTTAACAGCAGAGCTGCCGTGTCGAGAAAAAGACAGACTTTACGGCAGGAATGCAAAGGTGTTTATGGTGACCCGGGCAACGACTTAGTGCCGAATGAATGGTTACTTGCAGTTTTAAAAACGGCTCAGTAACATGCCCGATCAAATGTAAATTGACCCGAAGGCATTGCACTACATTGGTCTCTAATCTTTTAAAGAAACGGGCAAAATCTGAAGCTGTCAAGCAGTATGGATTCGGAGTCGAGTTACCCTGGCTACCCTTGTTTTTAGCGTTTTTACTTGGTGTTTTTTCGACCCAGGGTTTTGCACAATCAAATTCGCAAGAGTGTGCTGTTGCCGCTCAAACATTAGTTGATGCGCACAATGAGTATGAAAGATATTGTACTCAACAAAGAAAAGACTGTGACCCAATTGATGGGCAGTGGTATTGCTCCAGTAGCAGCATCAATCAGTCGCGAGTGCCGAACGTGGTTAATCTCGGTAACAATCAAAGTAGTAACCCCTCTAGTTCATCGAATAGTTCTCAAGAACAACAAACTGATTCTCAAGCTGATTCTAGCGCCACTGACGGACAAGGGCCTTGTCTCGATCCTGATGGTGATGGCTGGGGATGGAACGGTTCGTCATGCCGGGTATCCTCTGACCCAACTTCATCAACCACTAATACAACAACATCGTCGAGCTCATCGTCTTCATCTAACAGTGGCGAGTGTATTGACCCTGACGGTGACGGTTGGGGATGGAATGGTGCATCGTGCAGAGTAGCATCCGGCGCTCAGAGTAATACCGGCAGCAGTCAGGGTTCCGGCTCATCGTCTGGCTCTGGCAGTTACCGCCCCGCTGATATTACCGATCTGGTATTGCTGACCGGTCAGTCAAACGCGCTAGGTGCCAATACTGACTACGATGCTTCACTGGATTCACCCCATAAGCAGGTTTTTGCGTTTACAAACACGGGCTGGAAGCGTGCTGATCTTCGCCAGATCTGGGATCGTGGCTGGCATCCGCGCAATTACCCTGATACTGACCCCTCTAACAACCTGCTGCTTCATTTCGGCAAGCGATTAGTGTCCAGAGATTCGGACCGGGTGGTGGGGTTTATTCTGGTATCTGCACCTGGTGCGGCGATTTCAAACTGGGATTACAACGATGAATTTTATCAACGCATTGACGCTCGCGTGATCGATGCAATTAACCAGCTGCCTCACAAGTCACAACTGGATGGTGTGTTATGGCATCAGGGTGAAACCGATGCTAACGACACACCATACTACGAGAACAAGCTGCGCGCGCTGATCCGTAATTTTCGTTCCGAGAACTGGTTTTCTTCCGGCAAACCATTCTTGTGTGGTGAAATTGCCCGTCGTGGAGGGGTAAACAACCGGCTCAACTCACTGAATAGTGATTCTGACGCTTATACCGGTTGTGTCAGTGCAAATGGACTGCCAACCCGCGTTGATGGTTCTCACTTTACTGCTGAGGGCTTGCGTGAAATTGGCAAGCGCTATGCGGATCGCTATTATTCCATGACCCGGTGAGTGCTAGCTTGCATCCAGGCTCCATAGGGTAACTGACGTCGCGACTATTTAGCATTTTGGTTCAGATGATCGTGAGCTAAGTGTGCCACAGAGGTCGTTTAGCTGATGGGGTCGCGACAGAGTCTGCAGAAGTTATGCGGCTGCAACGCCTGATTTACTGTGTTGTCGAGCAGCCTTGCCAGCTATCCAGAAATTGCGCAGTGGACTGAGTCGGATGTCCTGCTGATCCAGAATTTGAATATCATTTTGAACTCGACGAAGCAGCTGGTATTGCAAACGTGCGTAAACATAAACAAAAGAATTGCCGGGGCTTTCTGCAGGGACTTTTGAAAGCGCCTCATCCAGCTCATTTGCTATGGCAGTCAGCTGCTGTTGCAGGAAGGACAACATGGCTTTGGTATAACTTCCAGGGACCCACTCTTTCGGAGAAATTCCGTGAGCGTTCAACGCCTCGTAAGGCAGACACAGCAGGCCGTTTGCGACATGCTTGTGCAAATGCCTGATGCAACGAAATCTTGACAAAGCGATGCCTGTTGCCTGTGTATTCGCAAACCCGTGGTTTTTGGTGTTTGGTCCAGATAGCGCCACTGCTGCCATAGCGCCGGTGCGATGGTGGAATTGGCGGTTTGGCGTTTCTCGGGAAGGGCTGCCCTCAATGACCAGTGCCCGGTAGCCTTCTAGCACATCGTTCAATCGGTCAATAGTTTGCTGACGAGTGGGGTCGTCAGGCACGGTGTTAGAGAGCTGTTGTGTGACCGGGTGACGAGGATTGTCACTTTCCAGTTCTGATTGCCACCAGTCTATCTGCCTGGTGGAGGCGTCAATTTCCTTGTTGCTGAAACACAGTTTGCTCCAGATTGAAATTAACGTTAGAACAGCGCTCGTATAAGACGGGTTTTTACTGTGCAGTAGGGCGTAGTATCTGCCGCTGCCGGGGGGTATAGCTTGTTTGATCCATACATCAATAGGGCTTTCGGTCATTAGCCAGGTTCAGGCTCCACACTGGCAGGTGTCTCATTCTGAGAGGTGCTCGCAATGAGCGTTTTCTGCAAAAGCTTCTGCTTTCGCTCTATGCCCAGTGTATTGGCTTTGTCTTTTAATCGGGCTGCGATTGTAGCAATTCCCTCGGCCAGGTACTTTCTTTTGTTTTCATCAAGAACTTCAAGCGCTACGGTAAACGCTTCATCTGTCTCTGACAGCATCGCAGCAGGGATTTCGGGGGCAGGAATAGGGCACACGGATCGCAGTAAGTCACAGACAATCGGGTAATTGAGTCGTGTCAGGTGCCGCATTCGAACGGACTCCTGCTTAATTAGAAGCAGTCTGCCATGTTCGTCGTCGTCTCTTAGTGCTCGCCTTATTGCGGTAGTGATGACTTCGTTGAGTAGTGTCAGCGCTTCTTTCTGTTCTGCCAAATCAGCGCCAAGTCCGCATGCTGTATCGTAACAACGATCCAGATCCGCCTTTATTTTGGTGACATGGTCAATCTCGCTGGACTCTGTGATCGTAGTGCACTTTTCAAGCAGTTGAGCTAGTTCAAGTTCGAGTTGTGCCAGCTCTTGTTTGTCGAGCAATTGTGCATGCTCAAGATCCTTGATGACCGGTGGGTTTCTATCGACAAACAGTTGTGGAAAATCTGTCTTGCGAATGACATGACGTTCCCACGCGCCGGGCCATTCTGAAAACTCCAGATGCGGCATGTTGATGTCCTCGTGGAAGGAATTAACTCCGGAGTATAGGTCGGTCCCGGCAAACTGGTAGACTGATTTTGCGGTGATGCAAATTAATGTGGGGTTAGTGCGTTTTAATGCCAATTAATTGGCATTCGTGAGAGCAAGATGGTCCAGAATTTCGGTTGGCCGCTCAAGATAATCATGTGCCCCCCACCTTTGCGGTTGATCCTTTTGCGGATCAATGTAACCCCAGCCTGCAATCAGGCTAACCATATCTACTGACAAGCCGGCTTGTATGTCCCGCTCTGCATCACCTACATAAATACAATTCTTCGCATCAACGCGGGTAAGACTGCAGGCAAGAAGCATCGGGTCGGGATGCGGTTTGGGTCTGGCCGCGGTGTCAGCACCAACAATGCAGCAGCTTCGTTGCGTCAGGTGTAGTTGTTCCAGTAGTTGAAGCGTCAGATATTCGGGTTTGTTGGTGATAATACCCCACGGGATGTTCTGCTTTTCAAGTGCGGCAAGCACCGGTTCCATCTCATGATAAACATGACTATCGGTACAAATGTTCTGTTCATATTCATTGAGAAAGTTTTCTCGCAGATGCTCGATATCGTCACGGGCGTCGAGGTCAGAAAAGCCAAGCCGCAGTAAGGCTATCGACCCGTGTGACACATGCGCTCTGTAGGTTTCTGCGCTTACCGGTGGCTTGTTGTGCTTTTCCAGAACACGATTAAGGGCGCCCCCCATGTCCGGAGCGGTGTCGATCAAGGTGCCGTCAAGATCAAAGAAAACAGCCTGCGTCACCATGGTATTTTGAAGCCTTTGAGTGATGTATAAGAGGAGAAGAACTGACGGCTATTCCGATTTAACTGCGGTGACCAGATAGTTGACGTCTACATCGGAACTCAATGCATAGGTTTTGGCAAGCGGGTTATAAGTCATGCCTTTAATATCTTGCACTGCCATACCGGACTCGCGGCACCAGTTTGCAAGTTCTGAAGGTTTGATGAATTTCTGCCAGTCGTGAGTGCCACGGGGTAGCAGATTTAACACATACTCGGCGCCCAGAATTGCGAAAGCATAGGACTTATTATTTCTGTTCAGGGTAGAGAAAAATGCCTTACCACCGGGGGTGAGCAGCTGACTGCAGGCCTGCACAATAGCCTGGGGATCGGGAACATGCTCAAGCAATTCCATACAGGTGATCACGTCAAATGCATTGGCATTCAGTGCCGCGAATTGCTCGGTACTCGTGCACTGGTAGTCGATACTGATTTGGTTCTCTGCTGCGTGCAGCTTTGCAACACCGAGCGCACTGTCCGAAAGATCAATGCCGGTGACCTTCGCGCCGGCCTTCGCCAGGGACTCGCTTAATATGCCGCCACCACATCCAACGTCGAGCACTCGTAATCCATCGAGCGGCACTTGCTGGCTAATGTACCCGAGCCGCAACGGGTTGATATCGTGCAGAGGTTTAAATTCGCTTTGTTTGTCCCACCACAGGTGGGCATTGACACTGAATTTGTCCAGCTCTGCCTGATCCAGATTGGCATCCGGATGGACAGAGTCACTTGTCAGTGCTTGCGAGTCTGATGCCATAGTAATTTCGCGCCGTTGATTGCCGTATCTGCTTGTTCACTTTGATGCCGGCTAACCTTAGCGGCAGGCTGGCACCGGGGCAAGTTCTAGCAGTGCGGAGCGCCGCTTTTGCGGTTAGCTGGAAGCCACGCCGTCGCTCGGTTCGTCTGGTCGCTCACGTTACTCTGGATTTTGCGAAATGAGGGTTTTAAAGCGCACTCTGTGATACACTAGGGCGTTAGTTTTTAGACTTTCGGAGCGCATTTCGTTCCGGGCAACCCTTGAGTAAAAATGTCTGATTTTGCTAAGGAAATAATACCGGTCAATCTCGAAGACGAGATGCGCCAGTCTTACCTTGATTACGCGATGAGCGTTATCGTCGGGCGGGCACTTCCCGACGTCCGGGATGGTCTCAAGCCGGTGCATCGTCGTGTGCTCTACGCGATGAGCGAGCTGAGTAACGACTGGAATAAACCGTACAAGAAATCTGCTCGTGTCGTGGGCGATGTGATTGGTAAATACCACCCGCATGGTGATACTGCGGTCTACGACACTATTGTGCGGATGGCGCAGTATTTTTCGATGCGCTACATGTTGGTAGACGGTCAGGGTAACTTCGGGTCAATCGATGGTGACTCTCCTGCGGCAATGCGTTACACCGAAGTACGGATGGCGCGTATTGCTCACGAACTACTGGCAGATCTCGACAAGGAGACGGTAGATTTTACCGCCAACTACGACGGTTCAGAATCCGAACCATCGGTTTTTCCAGCGCGTATCCCTAATCTGCTGATCAACGGTTCTTCGGGAATCGCCGTTGGTATGGCGACCAACATACCGCCGCATAATATTGGTGAGGTGATCGGCGGCACGCTCGCCATGCTCGACAATCCGGAAATATCGCTGCCAGAACTGATGGAGCATATCCCCGGGCCAGACTTCCCGACCTACGGCATTATCAATGGCGCCCGTGGAATCAAAGAAGCTTATGAAACCGGTCGGGGGCGGGTGTATGTTCGTGCCAAGGCAACCGTTGAACACAACGAAAAAGCCGGTAAAGACAGCATTATCGTCACCGAACTGCCTTATCAGGTGAACAAGGCCAGGCTGCTGGAAAAAATAGCAGAACTGGTTAAAGACAAGAAAGTTGAAGGGATTACCGAGCTTCGCGACGAATCTGATAAAGATGGTATGCGTATGGTGATCGAGCTGCGTCGGGGAGAACCCGGTGACGTCTTGCTTAATCAGCTCTACAAGCAAACTCAGCTGCAAACCGTTTTTGGCATCAACATGGTGGCCTTGATCGACGGCCAGCCAAAGTTACTTAATTTAAAAGAAATTCTCGATGCATTTATTCGCCATCGTCGGGAAGTGGTGACTCGCAGGACACTTTATGATCTTCGTAAAGCGCGCGATCGTGCGCATGTGCTGGAAGGACTGGCAGTGGCGCTTGCCAATATAGATCCGGTCATAGAACTCATCAAGGCGGCGCCTAATCCGGCTGCCGCAAAAGAGGGGTTGGTTGCCAAGGTATGGAAGCCCGGAAGTGTTGTTGAGATGCTCGAACGTGCCGGAGCCGACGCTTCGAAGCCGGAAGATCTTGACGAATCGTTCGGGCTGCACGACGACGGTTATCACCTTACACCTGTTCAGGCTCAGGCAATTCTCGATCTGCGATTGCATCGTCTCACCGGACTTGAGCAGGAAAAAATAATTGAGGAATATCGCGAGATTTTAAGCAAAATCGAGGATTTTCTGGATATTCTGGAAAGCCCTGATCGGCTGCGAGAAGTTATCCGCGAAGAGCTGACTGAAGTCAAAGAACAGTACGACGATGAGCGTCGCACACAGATTATGGTCGACTACTCGGAAATGACGGTCGAAGACCTGATCTCTGATGAAGATGTGGTTGTGACGCTCTCTCACGCCGGTTATGCCAAAGCGCAGCCGTTGTCTGATTACACCGCGCAGCGTCGTGGTGGGAAGGGCAAATCAGCAACAGCAATGAAAGACGAAGACTTCATCGACAAGCTCTTTGTTGCCAGTATGCACGACACCGTATTGTTTTTTACCAGTGTCGGAAAAGTCTATTGGAAGCGTGTATATGAGTTGCCAGTGGCCAGTCGCGGTGCGCGTGGTCGGCCTATTGTTAATTTGCTGCCGCTGGTTGAAAACGAGCGCGTTTCGGCAATTTTGACTGTTCGTGAATACAGCGAAGACAGGTTTGTTTTCTTTGCAACGAAAAACGGTGTCGTTAAGAAGACGCCATTACCTGACTTTTCACGTCCGCGAGCGAACGGCATTATTGCGATTGACCTGCGAGTGGATGACGAGCTAATCAATGTTGCACTTACTGATGGTGACAGTGACATCATGCTGACCTCCAGCAATGGACGCACGATGAGATTCCTGGAAAGTGATGTTCGCAGTATGGGCCGGGGAGCAGCGGGTGTGCGCGGTATTCGTATGGAAGCCGAAGACACTCTGGTGTCGTTAATTGTCGTTGGTGAAGGTGATATCCTGACTGCAACGGTCAAAGGGTACGGCAAACGTACCGTTGCAGAAGACTACCCGCGGAAGAAGCGTGGCGGTAAGGGGGTAATCGATATTAAAACCAGTGAGCGCAACGGCCCCGTTGTCGGTGCGATTCAGGTGGGGGACGATGACGAGGTCATGTTGATTACCGATGGGGGTACATTAATACGTACTGCTGTCGACGGTATCAGCATCGTTGGTCGCAACACTCAGGGTGTGAGATTGATTCGCATTGGTGATGAAGAACGCCTGGTGGAAATAGAACGTATTGCCACGACCGGCACCGAGGCAGACGATGATCCGGAGTTGTCCGGCGATGAAGAGGCCGAGGAAAATACTTCAGCATCCGATGGCCCGAGCACCGATTCAGGCGAAGAGTCTTCCAGCAATGAGGAAGAAGATTCACAAGACTGATGATGAAATAGTGATATAAACCGTCGCGCACTGATTTAGACTGGTCGCTTTACAACAATTACAGAACGTTCTGATGAGTGGCGCACTCGATAGTTTCAACACACAAACCCGACGCGCTTGGCCCGCTATCGCCACCCGTGATAGGAAACTGCGTGATAGAAAACTCGGGCACCGTGATGTGTCTGACTGCAGCTATCAGTGCAACTCACTAGTAACTCGTACTAACACACACGATCGCAAAGTCCGACAGCCTCACTTTGCCGCTTACACTGGTTTAGTGCAGGTGGCGAACGGTTTGTCTTCGTTACCTTGTTTGACTAAGAGGCCATGTCACGCCCGTGATCAGGCCGCGTATGCACACCCTTCATCGAAACATTGGTCTGCAGAAAGTCTGCAACTGAGTCGTAGAGAGTCAATGAGACTTATCACAGTGATCCAGTCTGATCACTTGTCGAATTCAACTGCGATACCAGCAAGCAGCTAAATCTCCAGAGAAAACTATGCCTTTTAAAATACAGAAAATTAATAACATTGCTTCCAAAGGATTGGACCGGTTTCCATCCGCAACTTACGAGGTGGGTAGCGAAATTAATGATCCGGACGCAATTATTCTGCGATCACAAAAACTCCATGACATGTCTTTTGGAGAAAACCTTAAAGCAGTTGGGCGTGCCGGTGCCGGCGTGAATAATATTCCGGTGGATCGATTAACCGAGCTTGGCGTACCGGTGTTTAATGCACCGGGTGCCAACGCCAATGCAGTGAAGGAGCTGGTGATCGGGGGTCTGTTGTTGTCGCAGCGAAATCTGCATGACGCCGTGGCCTATACCCAGGCTTTGACAACTTCGGGTGATGCGCTGGAACGGGAGGTGGAAGACGGCAAAAAGAAATTTGTAGGTGGTGAGTTGTCTGCCCGTACCCTCGGTGTTATCGGACTTGGAGCAATCGGTGTTGAGGTAGCGAATGCTGCTGCAGCACTTGGTATGAACGTGATCGGCCACGATCCGGGTATTACTGTGGTAAATGCGTGGAAGCTCAATGCGTCGGTAAAAATGGCCCGTAGCGTTGACGAAGTGCTGGCAGAAAGTGAGTTTCTGACTTTGCATGTACCGTTGGTAGAAGCAACAAAGAATATGATCAGTGCTTCCAGAATTCCTGCGATGAAGGATGGTGCTGTGCTTTTGAACTTTGCACGCGCCGGTGTTGTTGATGAACAGGCTGTGCTGGCGGCACTCGATAGCGGTTCACTCGGAGCTTATATCTGTGATTTTCCCACGCGCGAAAATATCGATCATGAACGTGTCATTGCGTTGCCGCATCTGGGTGCATCAACTGCTGAGGCAGAAGAGAACTGTGCGCTGATGGTTGCTGATCAACTGTGTGACTATCTGGAGAACGGCAATATTACGAATTCAGTGAATTTTCCGGCTATTACGCTCAGTCGAAAAAGTGAATACAGGCTGGCTCTGATTCATATGAATATCCCGGATATGGTGGGTCAAATTTCTCATCAGCTCGGGGTTTCTTCAATCAACATACTGCATATGATTAACGAATCACACGGCGATATAGCCTGTACGCTTATTGATACGGAATCGACCGTCAATGACGCAACACTGGCAGCTATTGGCGATATTAATGGCCTGCTCAAGGTGCGTTTGATTTAGCTATTGGTATGTTGCAGGGTGTGGTATCCGCTTTCTGTTGAGCAGATATCATCGTCAAAATGCGAATGCTCATGAGTACGGCAATTGCCCGAATTCGAGAACACTGGCATCATTAGAGGTTATACCCCCGCGTTTCCCTGGCATTCACTAATCCTATGACCTTCCCCCGTCGTGCCTTACTGCTCTGGTATTTGTGTCCGCATGACTGAGCAAATAACTATTATCGGCGTTGGTCTTATCGGCGGTTCTTTTGCGCTTGCGCTCAAACAGGCTGGTGCTGATGTGCGCTTTGTGGGCTACGGTCGACACGAAGACAATCTGATTCGCGCGGTAGAGCGTGGCATTGTCGATACTTACTCTACCGACCTGGCAGATGCGGTAGGCGGCAGCGACCTGGTTCTGGTCGCGGCACCGGTGGGGGCAAATGCAGTACTGTTTGAGCAGCTTGCCAGTGTCGTATCCCCCAATTGCGTCATTACCGATGCGGGGAGTGTTAAGCAAAGTGTGATCAAAGCCGCTCGCCAATACCTGGGCTCGCTTGAAAATTTTGTACCCGCGCATCCGATTGCCGGTACCGAACACAGTGGTGTCGAGGCGGGTTTTGCGTCACTTTATCAAGGTAAGCGATTGATCCTCACTCCGATTCCGGAAACATCCAAAGAGGCACAGGCAAAAGTAGTCAGCTTGTGGCAGATGACCGGGGCGCTCGTTGAAACCATGACTCCCGAAAGACATGACAAGGTGTTTGCTGCAACCAGCCACTTGCCACACCTGCTCGCGTTTACGCTGGTCGAAACCTTATTTCGTATGGAACAGAAAGAGGAATTGCTGCGCTACGCATCCGGGGGGTTTAGTGATTTCACCCGCATAGCGTCGAGTGATCCGGTCATGTGGAAAGATATCTGTCTGCACAATCGGGACAGCATTCTGGACGCAATATCCAGTCTTGAGTACGGGCTTTCTGCGCTGACTGCAGCCATAGAGCAGGGTGACGACGTGGCTATCGAGCATATGTTTCGTGTGGCAAAACAAACACGTGATGAAAAAATACTGTCAAAGGTTAACGTTGAATGAGTATTGCGATTGCTGAACCCGGCGGTTCTATTCAGGGCTCATTTACTGTGCCTGGCGATAAATCCATGTCTCATCGCGCGGCAATGTTTGCGTCGATCGCACAAGGGACAACTCGCATCACCGGTTTTCTGGCGGGCGAAGACAGCCTTAACACACTTTCTGCATTTGCATCTATGGGTGCAAAAGTAGTTCGTGATGAAAATACATTGACGGTAGAGGGTGTTGGTATGCGCGGCCTGCACGCACCACCGGGTGATCTTTATATGGGCAATGCCGGTACCGGTATGAGACTGATTGCAGGGTTATTATCAGCGCAGTCATTTCCAACCCGGCTCACCGGCGATGAGTCATTGTCGCGACGACCTATGGGAAGAATAATCAACCCTCTGTGTTCGATGGGGGCAAAAATCTCCGGAGATTCTGATGGCTGTCCGCCATTGTCTATTGAACCCGCCGGCGCATTGAAGGCGATCGACTATCAATTGCCAATGGCAAGTGCGCAGGTTAAGTCCTGTATTCTGCTGGCGGCACTATACGCATCCGGTACTACCCGTGTTACCGAGCCTGCAATTACTCGAGATCATACCGAACGTATGCTGCAGACATTCGGCTACTCTGTTGCGCTACCAGACGAAAGCGGGACCGTACAGATCAACGGGGGTGGGCGGCTAACCGGCTGTAACATTGATATACCCGCCGACATTTCCTCAGCGGCGTTTCCGATGGTGGCTGCCTGCATTTCACCGGGTGCAGACGTGACACTAACGAATGTCGGGGTAAATCCGACAAGAACCGGCGTGATTGATATTCTGCGTTTAATGGGCGCCGATATTGTACTGACCAATGAACGCATGTCCGGTGCTGAGCCGGTGGCAGATATTCGCGTGCGCCATTCTCCTTTGAATGGCGTTGATATTCCGGAATCACTTGTGCCACTGGCGATTGATGAGTTGCCAGTTGTGTTTATCGCAGCTGCCGTGGCAAACGGCACCACTCGCGTGACCGGCGCAGAAGAATTGCGAGTCAAGGAAAGCGATCGTATCGCTGCCATGGCAACCGGGCTTCAGACACTGGGTGTTGATGCGCGTCCGACGCCGGATGGCATGGTCATCGTCGGGGGTAAAATCGGTGGGGGCACAGTCGACACGTTCTTTGACCATCGCATTGCAATGTCTTTTTGTATCGCCAGTTTACGGGCGGAGTTGCCGATTATCGTCAACGACGTCCAGCACGTGGAAACTTCTTTTCCCGGTTTTTTCGAGCTTTGTCAGGCGCAGGGCTTGAATGTGAGAATCAGCTAGCGATGTGTTTCCGGGCTTTCCATGGTTGATATCACCGACAATCCGCCTGTAATCACTATTGATGGTCCCAGCGGGTCTGGCAAAGGTACGGTTGCGCGTCAGGTGGCTGAGCAACTGGGCTTCAGGTTGCTCGATAGTGGCTCACTATACCGCGCGGTGGCGCTGGCCTCGTTGAACACTCGTACCTCCAGTGAAGATGCCTTCGCCGTGGCTCAGATTGCATTAACTGCACCGATCGATTTCGTAGCACATCCTGAAACCGGAGATGCCTGCGTGTTGTTGGGAGGGCAGGACGTGACGCTCGACCTGAGGCGCGAAGAAGTTGGCGAGCAGGCCTCTAAAATCGCGACTCACGTCGGGGTTAGAGATGCATTACTGGCCAGGCAGCGCCGATGGTGTCAGCCTCCGGGGCTGGTTGCCGATGGCAGAGATATGGGAACGGTTGTCTTTCCGGATGCGGAACTCAAAATTTTCCTCACTGCTTCTGCCGAAATACGGGCGAAAAGAAGGCATAAACAGTTGATAGAAAAGGGCATGTCCGCTAACATTGGGAGTTTACTTGCGGACATTCAAAAGCGGGACGATCGCGACTACAACCGCCCCGTCGCCCCACTGAAAGCCGCCGAAGACGCAGTGTGCGTTGACTCCAGCCAGCTGGATATCAATCAAGTGGTCACAAAAGTGCTTGATTTGGCTGATAATAGATTATGATTAAGGGTTTTCGTTAAGCTGCCTGAAAGCAATCGAAAACGAGAATCTGAATACCCCGAGCCGTGTGCAAAAAGGATTTGCCGCGAAATTTTAAAACCCTTGCGACGACCTGAGCGTTTACGCATTGTAAATCTATTCTAGGAATACTCACTTTAATGTCTGAATCTTTTGCTGAAATGTTTGAGGAAAGCATTTCCCAAACACAAATGAAACCCGGTTCAATCCTCACGGGTACGGTCATCGACATCAGCGGTGACTTTGTCATGGTCCATGCGGGCCTGAAATCAGAAGGTGTCATCCCAGTCGAACAATTCATGGACGAAGCCGGCAACATCGCCGTTTCCGTCGGTGAGGTGGTTGAAGTGGCGCTCGATTCCGTCGAAGACGGTTTTGGAGAAACTCGACTATCCCGTGAAAAGGCCAAGCGCGCGCGCGCCTGGGCCCGACTTGAGAAAGCTCAGGAAACTGAGGAAATCGTGACCGGTGCAATCACCGGCAAAGTCAAAGGTGGTTTCACCGTTGAGATCAACGATATTCGGGCGTTCCTGCCGGGTTCACTGGTCGACGTTCGACCTGTCCGTGACACCAGCTATCTGGAAGGCAAAGAGCTCGAATTCAAAGTAATCAAGCTTGATCGCCGTCGTAACAACGTAGTGGTATCGCGTCGCGCCGTGGTTGAATCTGAATACAGCGCAGAGCGCGAACAACTGCTCGAAAGTCTGCAGGAAGGTCAGGAAGTCACCGGTATCGTTAAGAACCTCACTGACTACGGTGCATTCCTCGATCTTGGTGGTATTGACGGCCTGCTGCACATCACCGATATGGCGTGGAAACGTGTCAAGCATCCAAGTGAAGTGGTCGAAGTTGGTCAGGAAATGAAGGTTAAGGTCCTGAAGTTTGATCGTGAGCGCAATCGCGTTTCACTGGGTCTGAAGCAATTGGGCGATGATCCCTGGATGGACCTGGTACGTCGCTACCCTGAAAACACTCGTATATTTGGTAAAGTCACCAATATCGCTGATTACGGTTGTTTTGTCGAAATCGAAGAGGGTGTTGAAGGTCTTGTGCACGTATCCGAGATGGACTGGACTAATCGCAACGTCAACCCGAACAAGGTTGTAGCACTGGGTGACGAGATCGAAGTGATGATCCTCGACATCGACGAAGAGCGTCGTCGTATTTCCTTAGGGGTTAAGCAGTGCAAGCAGAATCCATGGGAAGAGTTTGCCGGAAACTTCAACAAGAACGATAAAGTGTCCGGCAAAATCAAGTCGATCACTGACTTCGGTATCTTCATCGGTCTCGACGGCGGGATTGACGGACTTATCCACCTCTCAGATCTGTCGTGGAACGATACCGGTGAAGAAGCCGTGCGGAACTTCCAGAAGGGGCAGGAAATCGAAGCTGTGGTTCTGGCTGTTGATCCCGAGCGTGAGCGCATCTCTCTTGGTGTGAAGCAATTGGAGCAGGATCCATTCGGACAATTCGTTGCTGATAACCCGAAAGGCTCTCTTGTTAAAGGCACCATCACAGAAGTCGATACCAAAGTAGCGATGGTTAATCTGGGCGAGGGTGTTGAAGGGATCCTTCGTGCCAGTGAATATGCACGTGATCGCGTTGAAGATCTTAAAATGCACCTCAAAGAAGGTGAAGAGCTGGAAGCTAAGTTCATCAACATTGATCGCAAGGCCAGAGCAATCTCGCTGTCAATTAAAGCGAAAGAGACCGATGAAGAGGGCGAGGCAATGCGTGATTACGCGCAAAATTCGTCTGCTGCACCAACGACGCTTGGCGATCTGATGAAAGAACAAATGGGTTCATTAGATAACGAAGGCGAATAAACCAGCAATAGTGAACGCCGGGCCAGAGCAGTCCGGCGTTCAGCTCACAGTTAACCCCCGGAGTCATGGGCCAATGACAAAATCTGATTTGATTGAAGCATTAGCCGCAAACCAGTCGCACCTGGCGCTGCGCGACGTCGAGCTGGCTGTTAAAGGACTACTAGAGCGTATGAGCTCGGCACTCGCTACTGGTGAGCGTATTGAAATTAGAGGTTTTGGGAGTTTTAGTTTGCACTTCCGGCCGCCTCGTATGGGCCGAAATCCGAAGTCAGGTGACGCGGTTGCGTTGCGCGGTAAGTACGTTCCACACTTCAAGCCCGGCAAAGAACTGCGAGAGCGGGTCAATGATGGTTATCAGGCTCAGCTGAACGAAGAGTCCGCACAGCTGGATGATTCTGAGTCACCCAAAACCGGTACTGACAACTAGCAAGCAGTGACACGTGCGGAGGCTGAATAACAGCCACCGCATCGCTTGTGCTGCGCACTGGCACGACGGATCGATTTTTTAATCGACATCGGGTCCTTACCCCGTCAGAATTAAGCGATCTACACTCCTGGCTCGCTCGACTCATTCATGGAATCTTATTGGTGGCTGGTGCCGCTTGCAGGCTTTGCCGGCTGGTGTATTGGTTACGACAAAATCCGACACGCAATCACCGGTAAGATGTCCTCTTCGAAGAAGACAGATCTGGCCACATTGTTACCCGGGCATGATGATCGGGTTGAACGTGACTCTGAGCTCGATGCGCTTCTGCGGCAGTATCCTGTGGCTGAAGATTCCTTCGATATCTACAGAACCCTGGGCGATGCGTTTCGGCGTCGCGGGGAATATTCGCGCGCCATCGGTGTTCATGAGCATCTATTATCCTCCGGTTCTTTAGGGCAGGCGCAACGTCAACAGGCGATTTTAGAATTGTCACGAGACTATGCGGGCGCCGGGCTGCTTGATCGGGTTGAGGCCTTGCTGGTACCTCTGGTTAATGAACACCCGCAACAGCAGGATGCCAAAGCACATCTTTTACGTCTTTACGAAAAACAACAGGACTGGCAACGTGCGATCGACCTGGCCGAAACCAGTGACTCATTGCCAGAAGAAGAGCGCGATGCGTTAGTAGCTCAATATTGCTGTGAAATCGCGGCACTGCGGGAAGTTGAAGACAATCTGGAGGAATCTGAGCGCTGGTTAAAAAAGGCGCTTAAACACGAGGCCTCTTGTAGTCGGGCGCTACTGATGCTGGGTCGCCAATCCATTGAGCTAAAAAACTATCAGGAAGCACTTCGCTATTTCAATGAAATAGAGATGCACCATCCCGAGCTGGCGCCAGAGATTGCTGAGTCAGTGTTTTTTGCCTTGCAGGAATGTGGTGACAGCAGCTCTATGCAAAAGCATATCGACTACGTTCGAGCCAGACAAAACAGCTACTCGGTGATTAAGCTTGCACGGGAGGCGATTAGTCGATTGGAGGGTGAAAAAAGTGCCAGTGATTTTTTTATCGAACAGATAGCCCGTCGCCCCTCATTGAAAGGTCTGCGAGACTGGGCTGAGCGCGAGCTTGAGACCACAAAGCCAAGAGATAAAGACAAAGTCGCAGCGATGGTGGAAATGCTCAGGCATGTGGTAGAAGAAAAACCGGTGTATCGATGTAATCGCTGTGGATATCGATGTAAACAGATTCAGTGGCGATGTCCTGGCTGTGAAAACTGGAATTCAGTCAAAGTAATTATCGGAGCGGAAGGTGAATAGTAAACCGATTATAGTTGCTCTCGATAAGCCGGATTTTGATTCGGCGTTAGCACTAGCCAAACAACTTGAACCATCACTTTGTCGGGTAAAAGTTGGCAAAGAACTGTTTACCAGCGCTGGGCCTGGGGTGGTTACAGCGCTCCATGACATTGGCTTTGAGGTGTTCCTCGATCTGAAATTTCACGACATTCCCAATACAGTTGCCGGCGCTTGTCGTGCAGCAGCTCGATTGGGTGTATGGATGGTGAATGTGCATGCCAGTGGTGGCCCCACCATGATGCGCGCAGCCAGAGAGGCCCTTGGTGAAACCGCCCCGAAGGTGCCCTTGCTTATTGCTGTTACGGTATTGACCAGTATGGATGAAGCTGAACTTGCCGCGGTGGGCGTATCGAAGCGTATAGATCAACAGGTCAATCATCTCACCGGGATTGTCAATGAATGCGGGCTCGATGGTGTTGTGTGTAGTGCCCATGAGGCATCAGCAGTTAAGACATACTTTTCGAGACTGGCTACGGTAACCCCTGGAATACGACTGTCAGAGGATAGCGGGGACGACCAGCGGCGGGTGATGACGCCCGAACGTGCTGTGCAAAGTGGATCTGATTATCTGGTAATTGGCCGGTCGGTCACGGGCGCTAATGATCCTGTGCAGCAACTGAAAACTATTCAACAATCAATATCGGCTGTTTCATAACTCCATTAAAACAGGTACCGACGTGACAGAAAAACTCTACATCAGTGCACAATCACTGTTGGAAGACTCGTGGCAGCTGGCAGTCAATATATTGAAGAGCGGGTTTCATCCGAACTTTATCGTCGGGGTATGGCGCGGTGGCACGCCTGTTGGTATTGCCGTGCAGGAAATGCTCGATTTTTACGGGGTACATACCGACCATATATCGATACGGACTTCATCTTATAGCGGTAAGAGTCGCCTGGAAGCACCGGTTCGGGTTCATGGGCTGGATTATCTGATTAACAATATCAATGCAGACGATTCGCTGTTGATTGTTGATGACGTGTACGATACCGGGCTTAGCGTGCAGGGGGTAGTACAGACACTTAGTGTGAAAGCACGACGTAACACACCGCAAGACATACGTATTGCAACACCGTACTTTAAACCATCGAAAAACCGTACCGAGCTGAGTCCGCATTACTATATTCACGAAACAGATCAGTGGCTGGTGTTTCCGCATGAGATGGATGGCATGAACCGGGCGGAGCTGAAAGTCCATAAACCGCGTTTAATGCCCTATATAGAAGATATGGATAAATTTTACGCCATGCATTCGGATATGGGCGCATCGAAAGAAAATAGCTAATCGAATATGAAGAGCAAAACGCGAAAAGTTATCGATTTAAGAAGCGATACTGTTACTCGACCAACACCGGATATGCTGGTTGCCATGGCTGAGGCAGCCGTAGGCGATGATGTGTATGGTGAAGATCCAACCGTCAATGAACTGGAGTTGTTCGCTGCTAAAAAACTCGGCTTCGAATCAGCAATATTTGCATCAAGTGGTACACAAACTAATCTGCTGGCACTGCTTGCTCATTGCCAGCGCGGGGATGAATACATTGTTGGCCAGCAGGCGCACACCTATAAATATGAGGGCGGTGGTGCAGCGGTGCTCGGTAGTATTCAGCCACAACCTCTGGAGGTACGACCAGATGGTACGCTCTCACTGCAACAAGTTGAAGAAACTATAAAACCCGATGATATTCATTTCGCCAGAACTAAATTGGTCGCTCTGGAAAATACCATCGCAGGGCGAGCTTTGCCTATGGAATATCTCGCTGCAATGCGTGAATTGGTGGAGTCTCGTAACCTTGCGCTGCATCTGGATGGTGCCAGAGTATTCAATGCATCGGTTTACCATCAAATTGATGTCAGGGAAATCACACGGTACTTTGATTCGGTGTCAGTGTGCTTATCCAAGGGGCTCTGTGCACCGGTTGGCTCGGTACTGTGTGGGAGTGCAGAGTTAATCGAAAGTGCGCGGCGTTGGCGCAAGATGTTAGGTGGAGGAATGCGACAGGCAGGGTATGTTGCCGCCGCCGGCCTAGTTGCTCTGCGAGACAACGTGGAGCGGCTGCAAAGCGATCACGAAAATGCGACAAAACTGTTCAATGGATTGAAAGAAGTTGACGCATTAAATCTACACGCGGATTGCGTCCGGACTAATATGGTATTCGTTAACTGTGGCAGTCAGGCTGCTGAGCGTCTGGCAGGTTGGCTGGCTGAGCGAGATATCATCGTCTCACCTGCTGCTTCCATGCGGTTAGTGCTACACAAAGATATCTCGTCGCGTGATGTGACAAGAGTGACTAAAGCGGTTGGGGAGTACTTTACTACCGTTGACTAGATGCAGAGTAGAGCGACAGCGTATGCACATTCAGGTGGCTGCACCCGAGGCGCGTCCCTGCGCCTGTCTGTCCGTAGACTGTTGCGGCCGTTTGGCTCTTGAAGATCTTCGCTGATCCCCTTTTTGCTGCAGTGCATAGCGTCCTTACTGGTGGGTTAACGGTCACAGAAATGATTAGTTTAGTGCGCCACTAGTCTTTTTTTATAGTGTCAGAATTTTCAGATACTTACAAAGCACCGCAGAATAATTAGTATGTTGTGCCTCGGCAGTTTAGTGTTGTAACAGGGTGGAAGCCTGATTGGCTACTGCTTTATGAAGCCATCTGCCGCCATAGACAGAAAGATGATCCATGTCTGAGTACAGCAATCTGTCCTCGTCATACAGCTGAGTGATGTCCTGAATGTGGGTGTATGGATCGAAGAATTCTGCTCCGAGCGCAGTCACCCTTTGTTCTATGGTTTGATTATACCCGGGATACAAATCGTTGATGGCAGTTGCCGGTTTTGGGCATGGGATACCCAATCGGTTGCAGTTTTCGATTTTCGAAGGGCTGAAGTTCAGTAACGGAGGCTGCGCCATGACGATAACTTTGCTGGATTTGGCTTTAGCCTGTTTGACCAGTTCATCGAGTTCGTTCAGGAATTCATCATTTTCAAAACTGTTATCCCATCTGAACGACAGGATTGATATATCGGTGCCTTGTTGCAATTCCTCATCGTAAGCTGATCTGGTTGAGGCGCATTTTGCGGATTTCATTGTCAATGAGCACCCACCCGCAGCGTACATTTTTACGTTCATGTCGCTGTCGGCAGCGAGGTTTGATATAAGTTCAAAGTAATGCTCAGCATGACTGTTGCCATACAAGAGTATTTCACTTTCACTGTCTTTCGAACCACCCGCGCAACCGAGGTTAACCAGGGAAGGGCATTGGTTTTTGTCGATGTGACTAAACTGGTAGGCGGTATCGATAGTGTCTGAACTCAGGCGATCCGG
>CALLLY010000023.1 GCA_938008205.1 uncultured Granulosicoccaceae bacterium | reverse complement strand
CCCAGTTTTACCTGCAGTGATGTGACTTCACCATCAACCGGTGAAGGAATTTCCATACTGGCTTTGTCACTCTCAACCGTGATCAGTGATTGATCCTGCTTTACGGTATCGCCAATGTTAACCAATATTTCTATAATTTCGACGTCTTTAAAGTCGCCGATATCTGGGGCTTCAATCGTTGTGAGATTACTCAACCTGGATCTCCGTTACTAAAAAGTGCACAGCAAACTGAAAGCGGGTGGTTACAAACGTACGTTGTATGCAAGCACCCGGTGTGGCCGCACAAGCGCGGTTAGTAGAGCAACATTTTACGAATGTCACTGACTACCTTGC
Organism: uncultured Granulosicoccaceae bacterium; assembly: GCA_938008205.1. GTDB lineage: Bacteria > Pseudomonadota > Gammaproteobacteria > Granulosicoccales > Granulosicoccaceae. The sequence continues at coordinate 4,898 of CALLLY010000023.1, read as the reverse complement.
AGTAGTGCGCCATAAATCGCGCGCCATCAGCACCGTCGATCACTCTGTGGTCATAGGTAAGGTCGAGCGGGCACATAAGTCTGGGTGTGAACTCAGTGCCGTTCCAGATCGGCTGCATTCTGGCGCGAGTGATACCCAGAATGGCAACTTCCGGTGGATTGATTATGGGTGTAAACGCTTGTCCACCGATACCACCAAGGTTTGATATGGTCATGCAGGCGCCCTGCATTTCCGAAGGCTTGAGCTTTTTCTCACGAGCGCGTGTGCTCAGGTCAGTCATCTCTTCTGAAAGCTGATAGATGTTCTTTTTGTCGACATCAGTTAATACCGGAACCACCAGGCCTGCCGGGGTATCAACTGCGATGCCTATGTTGAAGTACTTTTTATAAAACAGCGATTGACCGTCTGGTGCCAGTGAAGAATTGAACCGTGGAAACTCTTTTAGCGTGGCCGCCAGAGCTTTAATGTGAAAAACCAGTCCGGTGACTCTAATGTTTTTTTCAAGCGCTTCCTTTTTAATTGACTGCCTGAACGCTTCAAGCTCAGTGATGTCGGCTTCATCGTGGTGAGTAACCATCGGCAGGTTCAGCCATGATCGATGCAGGTTTTCTGCAGTCAACACGTTGATGCGGGATAACTCTACCCGTTCTATTTCACCGAACTTTGTGAAGTCGACTTCAGGGATAGGTGGAATACCCGCACCACCACCCCTGCCTGCACCGCTATACGCACTGCCGCTTCGCGACATGGTCGACTTAACAAATTCTTGTACATCTTCGCGAAGAATGCGGTTTTTTCTGCCTGAGCCATTGACCAATAGCAGATCGACGCCAAGCTGCCGCGCAAACTTTCTAACCGCCGGGCTTGCATGTGCCTTGCGATAAGATTCGTCGGCAATTTTTTGCGTCGGCGACGCTGCTGGCTGAGGTCTGTTTGATTTGGGTTTTTCTGTTGTAGTGTTGTCTGCTGCCTGTGCTGATGGTTCAGTCGCTGTGATTTTATCTGCGTCTTTGGCCGTATCCCTGGGGGTATCGCTGGCTGGCGATGATGTTCCGGATACCAGCAATATGGTATCGCCTTTGGAAAGTTTATCGCCGACTTTGACTGGTATGGAATCTACTATGCCTGCAGCAGTAGATGGAATTTCCATGCTCGCCTTGTCACTCTCAAGTGTAATCAGTGATTGATCCAGCACCACGCTGTCACCGGCGTTCACCAGTATTTCAATCACTTCTATCTCTTCGAACTCACCTATATCCGGAACGACAACGGTAATAAGAGATTCGGTTTCCGGTGCCTTGGTTGCCTGGGCTACTGCTGGTTCGGGTTGAGTGTCTGTTGCCGGTTCGATGGCAACCGCAGTATCAGCAGTGTCAGCAGCGCTGTCCGTTTGCAATAACGCAATCAAGTCGCCTTTGGATAGTTTGTCACCAACGTTGATTTTTATGTCTGTGATCGTCCCTTCGTGTGAAGAAGGAATTTCCATACTGGCCTTATCGCTTTCGAGCGTAATAAGCGATTGATCAGTCTGGACAGTATCGCCGTTTGATACCAACACTTCGATAACTTCTACGGTATCGAAGTCTCCAATATCCGGAACCCGCAATTCAATAGTGTTTGACATGAGCCCGCTCCTAAACCGTAACCGGATTCGGTTTATTCGGATCTATGCCGTACTTTTCTATGGCATTGCCAACAGCGCTGAGCTCAATTTTGCCTTCTTCCGCCAGCGCGGTTAGCGCGGCGACAACGACGTAGCGGCGGTCGACCTCGAAAAAGTCTCTCAGTTTTTCCCGCGTATCGGAACGACCGAAGCCATCAGTGCCAAGAACTTTGTAGGTGGTGGGGATATACTCTCGAATGCCATCGGCAACAGCTTTCATGTAGTCACTTGATGCAATGACTGGATACGGATCGTTTTTTAAAGTCTGTGTAACGTAAGGTACTTTCCGGGTGCCTTCAGGGTTAATCAGATTCCAGTGATTAGCGTCCAGACCATCTCTTCGCAGTTCGGTAAAGCTAGTCACACTGAATAGTTCCGAACCGATATTCCAGTCTGCCTCCAGCAGTTCTGCTGCGGCAATAACTTCTCGAAGTATGACGCCGGCGCCGATCAGATTTACCCGTACAGTAGCATCAGGAGCAACAGTTCTGAGTTTGTACATACCCTTGATAATGCCTTCCATAGCGCCGTCTGGCAGAGCGGGCTGGTGGTAATTTTCATTCATAGCAGTGATATAAAAGAACACGCTTTCCTGTTCTTTCATCATGCGGCGCATACCTTCATGAATGATGATTGCCATTTCATAGGCGTAGCATGGGTCATAGCAAACACAGTTAGGGATCGTGCTGGCAAGCAAATGACTGTGTCCGTCTTCGTGCTGTAACCCTTCGCCGTTTAGAGTTGTGCGGCCAGCGGTCCCGCCGATCATAAATCCTCGGGCGCGCATGTCACCGGCGGCCCAGGCCAGATCACCAATACGTTGAAAGCCAAACATCGAGTAGTAAACAAAAAATGGAATCATGTTTACGCCGTGGGTGCTGTATGCAGTAGCTGCAGCAATCCAGGATGACATGCTGCCGGCTTCTGTGATTCCTTCTTCGAGTATCTGACCGGTTTTGTCCTCTTTGTAGAACATAACCTGATCACGATCTTCCGGGGTATAGAGTTGTCCAACAGATGAATAGATGCCCAACTGACGAAACATGCCGTCCATACCGAACGTGCGGGCTTCATCCGGGACAATTGGCACAATGTTTTTGCCTATGTTTTTGTCGCGGGTGAGTATTGTCAGCATTCGCACAAATGCCATTGTGGTCGAGAGCTCGCGATCACCGGAATCTTTGAGGAGTGGATCGAATGCCGATAACGGGGGGATTTCCAAGGGTGCAGCAAACTTCTGCCGTTGCGGCAGATAACCGCCAAGTTCATCGCGGCGGGCTTTCATATAGTGCAGCAATTCGCTGTCAGGTTCAGGTTTGCAGTATTCCAGATTCTCAACCTGCTCATCGGTGAGTGGAATGTTGAATCGGTCGCGCATATCTGTGAGCGCATCGAGTGGCATTTTCTTTTGTTGGTGAGTGGCATTTGTACCTTCACCGGATTCGCCCATGCCGTAGCCTTTGACGGTTTTCATCAGAATAACCGTGGGTTGACCTTCGTGATTTACGGCGCTGTGATAGGCCGCGTAAATTTTGTGTGGGTCGTGACCGCCACGGTTGAGTCGCCAGATGTCTTCGTCGGAAAGTTTGGCCACCATCGAGGCAGTCTCAGGGTATTTGCCAAAGAATTTTTCACGGGTATAAGCACCGTCTTTGGCTTTAAAGTTCTGGTATTCCCCGTCAACGGTTTCCATCATCAGTTGTTTGAGCTTGCCATCGTGATCCTTGGCAAGTAACGGATCCCAGTATGAGCCCCAGATGACTTTGATGACGTTCCAGCCCGCACCGCGGAATACTGCTTCGAGCTCCTGAATAATCTTACCGTTGCCGCGTACCGGCCCATCGAGTCGTTGCAGGTTGCAGTTGATGACGAAGGTCAGATTGTCCAGCTTTTCTCGGCCGGCCAGTGATATAGCACCCAGCGATTCGGGCTCATCCATTTCACCGTCACCCATAAACGCCCACACGCGGCGGTTGTTGGTTTTAGCCAGGCTTCTGTCCTGCAGGTACTTCATGAATCTGGCCTGGTAAATCGCCATGATAGAAGTCAGTCCCATAGAAACCGTTGGAAACTGCCAGAAGTCAGGCATCAGATACGGGTGCGGGTACGACGACAAACCATTGCCGTCAACTTCGCGGCGGAAATTGTCGAGGTCTTGCTCAGACAGACGACCTTCGAGGTAAGCGCGCGCGTAGATGCCCGGTGCTGAATGACCCTGTATGAACACCAGATCTCCACCGTGGTCCGGGCCCGGTGCTCTGAAAAAATGATTAAAGCCAACGTCGTAAAGCGTCGCTGCGGAGGCAAAGCTTGAGATATGTCCACCAAGATTTGACCCTTCGCGATTAGCCCGCAGCACCATAGCGGTAGCGTTCCAGCGGATCATTGAGCGGATCTGATGCTCAAAGTCGTGATTGCCGGGGCCGGTGACTTCCAGGTGCGGCGGAATGGTGTTGATGTAGGCAGTGGACGCGCTGTAGGGCAAGTTGGTACCAGACCGGCGTGATTGGTCAATCAGCGCCTCTAGTAGATAGTGAGCGCGCTCCGGTCCTTCCTGTTCGACTACGGCATCGAGAGCCTCAAGCCATTCACGTGTTTCCTGGGGGTCGATGTCATTTTGTTCTTGCATTGCTCTCTCTGTAATCGTTCGGGGTTGGCCCGGTGACTTTTTATTATTCGCAAATCCAGCGAGTTTGGACCGCTTGGAGCAGGTAATAGTTGCTTTGAGCGGGAAGCTTTATTCAATCCAGCGCGGTTACACCTACACTGTTTCCCCCAGCGTTGTGTCAGCTGATTAAAGCTTAGTGTCAGGATTATAAACTATCCTGCGGGCTTTTTGAGAGAAGCCTGGTGTGCAGGCAATCAACTACAAGACTAGTCTAGTCAGACAAGGTTGCCACTAGGTGACCGCCCGATGTGTCAACAGCGTCGAGTTTGCAGGACCCTATGGTGTTTTCAATGTCATCGTCTTTACTGGTCGTGGATACACGTACGTAGTTTTCGGTATACCCCAAGTATTGATCGGCTGTTTTCGATTCCCAAAGCACGTTTGCAGAATTGCCAACTTGCGATTGCAGGAACTCCTGTTTTTGTGTCTTTGCAAGCGCATGCAGTTGCTGGCTACGGAGTTTTTTTGTGGCGCTGTCTATTTGTTCTGGCATATTTGCCGCTTTGGTGCCGTCTCGCATTGAGTAACTGAATATATGGATATGACCGAATCCCAGTGACTCTACAA
>CALLLY010000022.1 GCA_938008205.1 uncultured Granulosicoccaceae bacterium | reverse complement strand
TGATGCGATTGCAGCTTTAGTCATGCAATACACCGCATGATCCGGCCCCGGCCGTACTCCCCAGCACGAGGCAGTGTTGACTATTGCACCACCACCTTTCATTAATGGTATCGCTGCCCGGCACAGTCGAAAAGGTGCTTCCACATTAACTGCCAGTGACAACTGTAAGTCGGCATCGGTGGTGTTGGTTACCGGCCCGCGTGTAATAACACCGGCGTTGTTAATCAGTATATCCAGCTGCCCCATAGCATCAAACGCGTTCTGACACAGAGTGTCGCAATAGTCCTTGTCTGTCAGATCACCGGGCAGACACACATCTGAATCAAGTGGCAAGCCTTCACGATCTGCCACAGCCACTGTTGCACCTCCGGCACGCAGTTGCTTAACAATGGCCTGTCCTATGCCACCGGCTGCACCCGTCACAAGCGCGCATTGATTTTCAAATCGCTTCATAGAAACTTGCCTTACAGTTTCAGGTTACTGACAATTCGGGCGCGGGCAGCAGGCTTTCTTCAGGTTCAACGCCTAAGCCTGGCCCTTCGGGCAATTGAATATGACCCTGCTGAATATGAATCCCTACCGGATCATAGTGACTTTCAATATAAGGTGCTGCAATCCACACCCCCTCCATCAACCGGCTGTCTACCGTTGATCCCATATGGGTGCAGGCAGCGGCAATGATATCTCCGCCCCATGCATCGTCACAGGTGTGATGCAGGCTGCGTGCTTCACAAATATCTCTGAAAGTTTTAAACGGTGCAAGCCCGCCTATCCGGGTTACCTTCATGCCAAAGCCATCGCACACGCCGCTGGACACAGACTGCACCACGGTATTAAGACTATCTGCAGATTCATCCAGATAGATGGCGTGGCGGCACTGTGATCTGATGGCTGCTATTTCATCTATGGTATTACACGGCTGTTCCAGTATTACAGGAATGTCGGTGCACTCGCGGGTAAAGCGAAGCACATCTCTGGTGCTCCAGCCCCGGTTAGCATCAACTGCCAGCCGGATATCAGGTCCGGTAGCTTCCCACACCTTACGCACAGTTTCTATATCAAGGTCTACTGGTCTGCCACCCACTTTTATCTGCAGTCTCGGAAAGCCCTGCAGCTTCTTTTCGGCAGCAATTCGGGCAATGTCGTCCGGCTGACCAACGCCGGTGGCGTAATAAGATGGAACATTGTTAGTTACCGCGCCACCCAGCAAGTCACACACTCCCACACCATAGTGTTTCCCGGTGAGATCGTGTGCGGCGATATCTATTGCCGCTTTGGCATAGGCATGTCCGTTTAACAAACTGTTCATGGTACGGTGCAACTGTGTGAACAGGCTCGGGTCTTTGCCAATTAACCCACTGGCCATTTGTTGCAACGCAGCGCGAGCGCCCAGCGCATGATGGGGTTGATAGGTTGGACCGACCGGACAGGTCTCACCCCAACCTGTAAGCCCTGTGTCGGTAACGACTTTTACCAACGTTGAATCAAGCGCATACACCTCTGCGTTAGCCATGGTGTAAGGGCCGTTAACCACTGGCAACGGCACGGCATAGATATGAATTTCTGCTATTTTCAAAGCTCTTTCCCCGCGCGAAATTCGCCCCACTTCAAACGAATGGTTGCACCCGCTTTGGCGATTGGTGCTGGCGGCAGCCGGACAGGTCCGGTATCTGCCAGTTGATCGTCAAGCAGCGCAGACTGGTGTCCGCTTGCGAGTTCGGCAATCAATTTTCCAGAGATTGTGCCCTTGGCCGTACCTAAGCCGTTTTGACAACAGGCGGCAAATAGATCGTGATCAATCTCACCAAACACAGACACACTGTTTAAACTCAGGCACAACCGTCCACCCCAGCGGTACTCCATAGCAACATCGTTTAACATTGGGAAACGACTGGCAAAAGACTTATCGTGGTCGCGCCCTACCCGATCAACCCGCTGATCATTCACCGATAGCGAAGGATCATAGGTTGCTCTGTTGCGGATAATAATTCTATCGCCCCCGGTGCCGGATATTCGCCTGACTGTTGTACCCAGAGGGTCAGCCGGAGTTAGCGCCCAGTTGCGCTCACCACCGAGAGTTTTTATCTCAGTATTTGTTAGCGCACGTGTCATGGAACCATAGGTAAACACATGCACCAGATGGCGCTGATAATAACCAAAGCTTTGCAGATGCCCATTAACCGTTAAAATAACTTTAGGCGTACTGACTGAACCCACGGGAGTCGCTGCCAGCCAGGAGGCGCCTTGTTTCTCCAGAGATACTACAGGTGATGATTCATAAATACTTACCCGATTAGACTCAATGCCACTGACGAGATTTCTGGTATAGAGTGCTGGCTGCAGCATGACGGTACCGGGTGAATATAATCCCTCAACATAGCATCGGGATCCGGTGATTTTCTGCATGGCTTGCGCATCAAGCGGTTCATAAGGCTCGTTAAGCTGATCCAGATGCGTGGCGTAAGCTTTGTTATGCGCCACACCTCGCGCAGTCATCGCCCCGTTTATCTTACCGCTGGCAACTATCGCTTCATCAGACATTTGCCATTGTGCTTTAGCCTGCATTGCGTAATCTATAGCCGCACGGTTTAGCCTGATCTGGCGA
>CALLLY010000021.1 GCA_938008205.1 uncultured Granulosicoccaceae bacterium | reverse complement strand
GCGTACCTTAGCAGTGCGTTGACCAGGTTTTCCATCTCATCGAGATCGCGGTTGATTCGTTCTGCATAGCGTGCCTGGGCTGATGGGTCATCACTCTCGGTTAATGTGTCCAAACCGAATCGCAGGCGCGCAAGTGGTGTTCGTAAGTCATGGCTGACAGCAGAGGTGAGCAACTTATTGTCTTCGATAAGCAGCTGGATTTTGTCTGCCATGGCGTTGAATTCGGTTTCAATATCGCGGATATAGGATAACCCTTGTCGTTGTACTCGGCTGTCGAGATTGCCCGCGCCAAATGATTTAGCGGTCGTTCGCAATACGTTAAGGCGTTGTAAAAGAGGCTTAAGCCAAAGGAGTACCAGTGCCAGTGTTCCAATGTAAAAAAGGCTGGTAAAAATAAACGCCAGACCGTTGTTATCATTGTGTGCGTCGTGCGCTGTGGTGATAGAAAGTACTTTCTGTGTTTTTGGCAGCAGGTAGTGCAGGGATACCCCGTCATCGGATTGAAGAATTACCGCCTTGCCGGTTTCAAAGCGAGGAACCAGAGCTGCGGGTAGCGGAAGGTTATCTCTATGCTCGATAGCGACGCTGGCGTCTGTGCTCTTTGGCCATAGGGATACGATAGATTCCGGGTCCGGGCTGTTGCGTAGTGTCTCGGCAAATCCGTTGGCGATTGACTCAATCTGAGTAAAGTCGTCATCAGAGTCATCGTTATAGCGCTCGAACAGTGTATCGAGCGCTACCCCCAGCCCGAATATCGCTACCAGAACTACAAGCAGTAGCGTAACAGTGATTCTACGCACGTTTACCAGGCATCCGTTGCAAACATATAGCCCTTGCCCCAGACAGTTTTTATTTTTTTAGGTTTGCTGCTGTCGTCCCTGAGTTTTTTTCGTAAACGGGAAATGAGTATGTCAACAGATCGATTAAAGCCATCGTATTCAATGCCGCGCATTTGACTGACAATCTCATCGCGTGAAAGCACTTCTCCGGCTTTGTCAGTCAATAACCACAGTAGATTAAATTCATGTGACGAGACATCAATAGCCTGGCCGGCCAGATAAACGCTGCGTGACTCGGAATCAATTCTAAAGTCGCCGTACTCACGGGTGTGGCCGTTTTGTATCGCAGTAGTATTGTTGGTGTTAAGCAGGGCTTTGACGCGCGCCAGTAGCGCTTTTGGGCGTACTGGTTTTATCAGATAGTCATTGGCACCACATTCGATACCGGTGACTTCGTCAGATTCATCCCCGCGTGCGGTGAGCATGAGTATGGGCTTGTGATAAAACTCTCTGACTTCACGGCACACCTCAAATCCACTTTTTACCGGCAAATTAATATCGAGAATGACAATGTCCGGATCGTCTATTCTGATCAGGTTGATTGCTTCGTCGCCACGATCCGACAACGAAATGTCATAGCCGTTATCGAGCAAGTAGTCACCAACCCAGTCGGCAAGAGAAGCATCGTCTTCTACCACCATAATGTGAGGCTTTTGGTCGGCAGGGTCAGTATCGATAGAATTTTCATTCACTAGAAGAGCCTCCAGCGACTGCGTTTGCGGGATTTTTTGTATACCCACGCAATTGATACAGCAGTTGTTGCCAGCGTGACGCGCTGTTCATTAATCAATGCAAAGTCGACTGCTGAGTCTGACGCGTGCTGATGAATAAACTTACCCCCGGCTGTTGTGGTCCAGCAGTGTAAAGGCTTGCTCTGATTGCTGGCGATCAGACAATAGTTACCTTTATTAATCGTTGAAAACTGAAAGCGTAGTTTCTGGTAACAGGTCTGGCCTTTTCGCAGTGCCACGCACTTATCGGGAGTCACCGAAAGCTGTGCCAGCTCGGCTGCAGTTGCAGGGGCTATGGCTGTTAACAGGATCAACAGTGGTTTTAAAATCTGTGAAAATTTAGCCATGGCCGATCATCCGCCATGAAGCACGTAGTAAACCCCTGCCTGAATGACATACATTGAATCATCCTGAGCCAGCGGACTATTGGCAACGGCATTGGGGAACTTTGTGTATTCTGCAGTGGTTCTGAAAACCCACTTCTCATTGATAGGGATGGTGGCACCCAGGTGTATTGTCGGCATGAAACCTTCACCTGCTTCATATTCGGCTATGGTATCAGTCGCCTCTTCAGCAGATACGCCGAACAAGTGGTCCGTCACGTTGTCTGAAAAGTAACGGACACCGACCAGCCCATACAGATTCCAGTTTCTATATTGCGCCTGGTGCCCGAACTGCAGTGCGCCGACAACCCCATTGTGTGAATCGACAATATCACTGACCAGTTCAAACTGAACAATACTGTTGCCGAGGTAGTAGCTGCTTCGAATACCGGCGTTGACGTCGCCTTTACGATCTTCTATTGATTCGAAACCGGTGATGTCTTTGCGTACTATCTCTGAGAACAGGCTGGTCGCTATCAGTTCGTGGTGACTGTTTTCTGTGGAGTAGGCATCAAACCCCAGAGTGACGTCACTGAAACTGTTTTCAATAAACTCGAAGAAGAGCCCTTTGTATTCAAAGCGTCCTTCAAGCCCTATGTGCAGTGAATTAACAGTGTCTCCGGATTCCTCCAGTGTCTGGCCGTTGAATCCGACTAGCGGCAACTGCGAGGTCACAAAAGACACACCGATTTCCGCAAAGCTGCTGTTGGCATTGTCCGGTTGAAACACCTCCCGCGCGATATCTGCACTGAATACCTGAGGGCTTGACAGGATTGCGGCACATGCCACTAAAGATCGAAATTTCACCGGGTTAGTTTCCTTTTCACTGGGTTGATCTTATATTGCGGCGGCGCCGGTTGAAAATCTGTAACAGGATGTAGGTTTGCCGCGGGCAGGTTTAATCAAGGCGAGCCCGAATTACCAGTGATTTTTCGGGAGTATCCGTAGCTGATTCTGAAGGTGTCCTCCACTTGGTTGCAGCATCGTGCGAAACCCGGGTGTTATCGGGGCAGCAGCCGTGCGCCTTCGGGTACTGGATCGTCAAATTGCTTGAGTGAGGATTGTCGGGCTTCTGTTACCAGATGGGTAATCAGTTCCGGGAACAGTAATGGCTGTCTCGCGGCTTCCCATAGAAAAAAGCCGTAGGAGCCTGGAATCGGGTTGATTTCGTTGAACCAGAGCTCACCGGTATTACCATCGGATAAAAAGTCTATTCGTGGCGCGCCTCTGCTGCCGAGTATTTGAAAGGCGTTTAGTGCGTATTGATGAAGTGTTTTGCTGAAGTCCTCCGGAAGTTCGGGATTGATGTCCCTGGTCAGTGAAAGCATGCCCTGCGATGGCAGAAAATCGCCTTTGGCACCACCAGAGCCGTCTTCACTCGCGAGATATTTTTCGCGAAAATCCAGTAAGTCAGTTGTGCTTTTAGGGGTTTCAATCGCTGAGAACTGAATCTCACCTTGCTGGTCTTTTCTCAGCGCAATGTTGTATTCAACCAGATTACTCACTCGTGGCTCTACTAATGCAATAGAGTCCAGTGCCAACACATGTTCAATTGCTGCGAACAGTTCCGCCTCGTTATTGGCAACCCCGACACCGATACTCGACCCCAGGTGGCATGGCTTCACTATTGCCGGATAACCTATTTCCTGTTCTATGCGTTGCAATGTGGTGCTGGCTGTTGCTGTGTCCCGGCTCACTGCCACATGTGGCAGAACATTTACACCGACAGTTTGGACCAGTGCTTTGGTTGCATCTTTGCGCATCGCGATCGCAGAATTGATTGAAGAGAATCCGGTAACCGGGATGCCAATCGTTTCAAAGTATCCCTGTATGCGACCGTCTTCGCCGTAGGGTCCGTGAAACACTGGCAGCACGCAGTCAATACGCATTGCCTCATTGCCGGCTATGCGGCATGCCGGACCGGCATCGCCCCAATAAAATTCCACAGGTTTCAGGCCGGCGGGCTTTGGACGGAAGCTGGAAACATCGCGAAGCTGCGGGCCGCTCAGTAACCGGTTTTCAAAGTCCATGTATACCGGTAGAACTTCCAGGTATCTGTTGTCTATCGCGTCCATCAGCTGGGAGGCTGTTACCACGCTAACATCGTGTTCCTGACTCGGACCACCGAAGATAACTGCAATCCTGATTTTTCTTTGCGTCTGCACTTACGGTTCCGGCAATGGCGTTGGTAGTCGCCCGGTTAGGTTGTGATTAACAGGGTTCATGTTTTGCTGCAAATGCTGTCAGCACACAGGTTATACACAAGTGTAACTTACGGTCTGTGCATTAGCGGTATTTGAAGCAGTCAATTGTGCGAGACAAGTGTATTATTGCACTTAGTGAATGCGTGTATCCGCTGCTCGCATTATAAGACTGATTACGGGCGATATGAACCACGTTTGCATTGGTAACGAAAACGCAACCCCGGTTGTTTTTGCACATGGCTGGGCACGCACCCATCACGACTTTATACAGGTGGCAGAGTCACTCGCCCCGGTAGCTAATTCGATCCTGCTGGACTTACCCGGTTTCGGTGACACTCCCCGACCGGATGATACCTGGGGTTCTGAAGAATATGCCGATCACTGTGCCGGCTTTTTGCAGCAACGCGCGCTGCCACCGGTGATCTGGGTCGGGCATTCTTTCGGCGGACGTGTCGGCATGCAAATGGCGGTCAGACATCCGCAGTTACTGGCCGGGCTTGTCCTCGTGGCCAGTGCGGGTATACCGGTGCCGGGAACCAGTGGGCGCCAGTGGCGGCGCAAGGCGCGACAGCTTCGCTTTAAGCTTGCCAAAAGAAAAGCTAATAGTGCTGAGGAAATAGCGCTGCTTGAAAAACAGTATGGCAGCGCCGACTACATTCATAGTGCTGAAATCGGGCTGCGGGATATCTTTGTCAAAGTGATCTCTGAAAATCAGACCGAAGATGCAAAAACAATCGCCACACCAACCCGATTGGTGTACGGCAATAAAGACAACGACACTCCAGTCTCTATTGGTGAGACACTCAATCAGCTTATTGACAACTCGCAGCTCACCAGCTGTCCGGAGTTTGGCCATATCGATATCCTGAGCAGGGGCAGACACCAGATTGCGCTGGCTATTAAAGACTTGATCAGCGGGGCAGCAGGCTAATGGCAGCTTTTGCGACTTTGCTTTTCGGTCTGGCGTTTTCCGTCTTATTGGCAGTGCGCTGCAATACACTGCTGGTTTATTTTCAGCAGGAAGAATACGACAGTCGTCGTTATTTCGGTGTCTGGAAAAATGTTCGGTTGTTAGATGTCTACGCTTCACTGGCGATTATAATTGCTTTAATACTAATGGCACTGTTGGGCGGACGAACCTGGTTGCTAATCGCTTTGTCTGTAGTGTTGCTTGGCATTGCATATCATGAGCAACTGTATCGTTATAAAAAGCCGCTGGTAAACACAGAACGTCTTAAGCGTATTCGGCTTACCACACTGGTTATGCTGGTGTTTTTAGCTTTAGTTTGTAGTGTGTTTCTTCCTCTGTCTCTTGTTGTTGTGCAAGCACTACCGCTGCTGATCGTTGGCTCCAATCTATTACTAAAGCCGTCTCAGGATCGCACTAATGAAGGTTTTATCAACGAAGCGTCGCAGCGTCTGGCGGAGAGCAGTGTGCGGCGAATCGGTGTGACTGGCTCGTTTGGAAAAACGACAGTCAAACACATGCTGGCCGAGATGCTGGAGCTGTCCGGGCCGGTGTTCTACAGCAAAGGAAGCGTCAATACCGTTTTAGGACTGACTCGTCATATCAGACAGCGCCTGCAGCCCGCACACAAATATTTTGTCGCAGAGATGGGGGCTTATCAACGGGGATCGATTACCCGGCTGTGTGAATTTGTAAAACCTGCCTATGGGATTGTTACCGCGGTAGGCGAAGCGCATGCCGAGCGTTTCGGCGGTATTGAGACTACCGCCCTTGCCAAGGCTGAGTTGGCAGATTGGGTTTGTGGTCAGAAGGGGGTGTTAGTTACCAGTGAGGATGTCATGACTCACGAACCGTTTCAGCGGCTCAGGCAGCAATATCCCGAGAGTTTTGTGGTTGTTGGAGAAAGTGCCGACAACAATGTGCAAATAGCACAGAGCATTCTCAACAACGGCAAGTGGAACATCCGTCTGCGTTTTTCAGACGAAAAGGAGTTTGACTACACCATACCGTTGCTCGGTAGTCACAACGTTATGAACTCGGCCTTAGCCGTCGCCTTGGTTCATGCACTGGATCCGTCGCTATTGAAGCTGTTAGCGCCGAAGATGGCAGAGCTTCAGCAGGTTAGCCATCGTCTGGAACTCAAAGACGCGCCGGGCGAAGCAGCCATCCTTGATGACGCTTACAACTCTAATGAAAAAGGTTTTCAAAGTGCTATTCAGGTGCTAAGGCTACTGGCGGATGAGCGCGGGGGCAGGGCAATCATTGTGACTCCGGGCATTGCCGAACTTGGCATTGAGCACGACGAGGTTCATCAGCGATTGGGCAGTCAGTGTGGTGAACTTTGCGATATTGTCGTTGTGGTAAATCCGGAACGGATACCGAGTTTTGTCGGTTCAATGGCCGGGACCCGGGCTCGGGTGATTGAGGTGCCGTCATTACAGCAAGCACGCGGGGAGCTTGCAGAACTTCAGCTGACTCCCGCTGACGTGGTGCTGTACGAGAATGATCTGCCGGATATTCTGGAAGAAAAGCGACTGCTTTAACGCTTTGCGAGTTTTATCACTCGCCCTTTTATCACGCTGCGCCTTGAGTAACGTCAAGGCCCTTGCGGTGTTTGTGAATTGACGTAACATGACGGGTTGGACGAAGGAATTTCGTTCTCATCACTGTTTCAGTTGCTCATTAGAATAAGCGTCTGGATCACAGCACCCCGATCAATCAGCAGTGACATGGAGGAATCCATTTGGACAATGATGTTCGAAACTGGCTCGCAGATCTGGGGTTTGAGCATCTCGCGGAAGTATTCGATGAAAACGATGTCGACTGGTCATTGCTGCCTGACATCAACAATGAAGATCTGAAAGACCTGGGGGTGTCGCGTCTTGCAGATCGCAAGAAACTCCTTAATGCCATTGCTGCACTGGGTCACCAGGCAGGCACCGTTCATGAAGACCCGCCCGGTCTGGAAATCGCCCCCACAGCTCCTGTTCACGCGGTACAGCCAGTACAACGAAACCCGAGTGATGCAGAGTTTCGGCTATTGACCGTCATGTTTTGCGACATGGTTGGATCTACAGCGCTTTCTACCACTCTGGACCCGGAACAGCTGCGGAGTGTAATCGCCGGGTTTCAGCAGGCGTGTGCCGGAGCAGTTGAGTCACTCGGTGGATTTGTAGCGCGTTATATGGGCGACGGCGTGTTGGTGTATTTCGGTTACCCGCGGGCGGGTGAAACCGACGCAGAACAAGCGGTTTCTGCCGGGCTCGCGGTTCTGGAAGCCTGCCAGGTATCCAATGAAGTTCAGGTTCGGGTTGGCATTGCCAGTGGCCGGGTGATTGTTGGAGATTTGCTCGGTGACGGCCCGGCGCAGGAGCGCATCGTGGTCGGAGAAACTCCGAATCTGGCGGCGCGTCTGCAATCGCTGGCAAGCCCTGGCAGCGTGGTGGTTTCGGATACAACCCGGCGACTTGCCGGTGGCGGGTTCGAATTCACCGATATGGGATCGCACGAACTCAAAGGCTTTAACGGGACTGTTAATGCCTGGCTGGTCGCGGGGACACGCACCACAGAGAGTCGCTTCGAATCCAGTCGCAACTCAGCGCTGAACCCGCTGTATGGTCGCAAGACCGAACTCATGCTTTTACTCGATCGTTGGGAACTCGCCTGCGGAGCGGAAGGGCAGGCGGTTTTTGTCTCGGGTGAAGCCGGGATTGGAAAGTCTCGACTGGTCGAAGCGTTGCGCAACGATGTTGCCGCTTTTCCCCATATTTCGCTTCGCTACCAATGCTCGCCGCATTTCTCGACCAGTGCGTTCTATCCGGTCATTTCGCAACTGCAGCGCGCGGCCAGATTTGAAACAGGCGACAGCGCCGACCAAAAACTGGACAAACTGGAAGCGCTGTTGCGTAAGTCCAATGGCGATGATTTATCTGAAGCGCGGATTTTTGCGCACTTGTTATCACTTCCTTTTGAGCACCGTTACGGTGCTATGGATCTTACGCCGCAGGAAATCAGATCCCGCACGTTAGAAGTGTTACTCGACCAGGTATTTTTACTGGCAGACAAAGAGCCGGTGTTGTTTCTGGCAGAGGATACTCACTGGATTGATCCTGCCAGTGAAGAGTTTCTGGAGTTGCTTATCGGTCGGCTGGAGCAGTCAAGGGTGTTACTTGTAGTGACGCACCGTTCCGACTGGCACCCCAAGTCTCTGGCCTACAGCAATATATCTTCGCTTCAGCTCAACCGTCTGGGTAAGGCTTCCTGTGCATCGATTGTTCGTGCCGTGGCCGGTGATTTTATCTCCGAAGATGTCGTTGATCGAATTGTCAGTCGAACCGATGGCATACCGCTGTTTATAGAAGAGCTGACGAAGTCACTGGTAGAGGGTGGGCTGGATATCGCCGAAGCGGACATACCGGAGACTCTGCAGGCGTCGCTGTTGTCGCGTATCGACAGGCTAAGCCATCAGGCCAAAGAGATTATTCAGATTGCTGCCGTGATTGGTCGTGATGTGCCTTTCGAATTACTTGAGGCCGTTGCCAAAGACAAACACAACGCCCTGGCTGCCGGGCTAAACCAGCTGTTACAAACGGAGTTTTTATTCCAGTCGGGGACGCCCAATCATCTGGTTTATACTTTTAAACACGGTTTGTTACAGGATTCTATATACGAGAACATGCTGACAGAAGTAAGACAGCAGCAGCATGAAAGTATTGCCAACGCACTGGAAGCTCACTTCCAGCAAACTGTGGAAATTGCGCCGGAGCTGGTGGCGCACCACTACACAGAAGCTGGCTGTGACGAGCCCGCAATTGCCTACTGGCACAGAGCAGGAAAGCGTTCGGCTGGCAGGTCGGCGGACGCGGAAGCAGTCGCACAGTTGCGGCGCGGTATACATATTCTGGAAAAACTCCCTGAAACACCGGAAAGAATTCAGCAGAATCTTGCCATGCATATGGACTTAACTGGTCCACTGATTGCCATTGGCGGCTATGGCTCTGCAGAAATGGAGCAGAACACACAGCGTTCTCTGGATCTTGCAGAACAGGCCGGGGAGACTGACCGGATTTTTCCGGTGCTGTATGGCAGGTTTGTTTTTCAACTGCATACCGGTCTGGTCGCCCCGGCTATGCAGCAGGCTGAAGAATTCCTAGAGCTTGCCCAGCGTGTTGGACAACATGAAACGATTGTGCAGGGGCAGCGGATAGTTGGTTTCGCCAACCTTATTGCGGGTCGTCCCGACATAGCTAATCAGCATCTGACAGAAGCAGCAGATTACAGCGCACCCGAAACTGGTGGGTCAATGCCTTTTGTTTACGGGCAGGATATCGACGCTGCGGCAAAGGTGCTGGCGGCCTGGTCTCGTTTGCATTGCGGTTTTCCGGAGCAGGCGATAGCACTTTTTGATCAGGCGCTTGAGCGCGCTCGCCATCTGAACCACGCTAACACACTCGGCGTCGTGCTGTTTCACGGCGGAAATATGTTTGTATCACTGCGTCTGGAAGAAAGAGTCAGGCAAACTCTTGTCGATCTAAGATCCCTGAATGAAAAGCACGATTTATCGCTATGGCGGGTAGCTGAATCGATTGTTCAACCCGGACTTATGTCGCTGACCGGGGAGTATCAACAGGTCATCAGGTCAGTGAGTTCTGTACTGAAGGTGTACAGTGAAGACTTGCATATGAGAATGCACATTCCTTATATGCTGGCGCAGTCTGCGGATGCGTTATTTGCGTTGAATGAACCGCAACATGCCATAGAAACAGCTAACCGGGCACTTGATGAATCAGCAGAAACCGGTGTGCATCTGGAAGATCCGGAATTGCTTCGTATCGTAGCAGTCTCAAGCGCACACCTTAACGCAGACCCTGCAGCAACCCGGTCGGCCTTTGAGCAAGCCCTGAACACCGCCCGACGTATGAATATGAAGTGGTATGAATTGCGTATTGCTGCAGACTATGCGAAATACACCGCTGACGGCGGCAACCTCACTGCGGCACGTGAAATCCTGTTGCCCGTGTTCGAAACGATGACCGAAGGCCATACTATGCCTGATCTGGTTAGCGCCAAAAAGGTTGTCGCTGCATTGTCCTGATTGCCTGTCGTGCTATGCGATTTTGGTATTGGACGAAGATTTGCACCCCACCAGTTCAGGCGATGGACGATTTCTCACACATCGCCAGATTATTGACTAGACTCAGGGACAGTCGATAAAAAAACCGCTCGTCCGGACTTCCTGCGAATCTCAAACAAAACCAAAAAATGATCGCAAGCAATCTCAATCCGACCAACTTGCTCGTCCGGGTGGCGGGCATTGGCTGCCTGTTTGGTTTGCTGATCTGTACGTCGTCGGCACAAACCGAAACTCCACCGGTCGCGAAAAAACTCAGTGTGCTGATCAGTGGTGTCGAGAAGGAACTGAAAACCAACGTTGAGGGCTTTCTTGAAATCCGCTCACTTGATGGCAAGCAGGTATCCTCTGTTCCCCGGTTACGTTTTTTGCACTCACTGGCAGAGTCGCAAATTGCCGCAGCATTGCGTCCGTTCGGATACTATCGCCCGACTATCGAAGCGGAACTGACTGATGTCGGGTCTAGGTGGTCGGCAATCTATCGTATTAACGCAAATGATCGTGTACCGATAGTCAATGAGCCAGTCATTGGATTGAAAGGGGTGGTTGTCGACTGTGAAGATTTCCGTTATCGATCGCGTGATCGCAAAAGTCTGTTGCCCGAAATTGCTGTTGCTGATGATGACTTTAATAAATACAAGGAACTGGTCATTGAGTTTTGTCAGGCCCGTACCGACGCCAACCTTCAAAAAGGCCAGGCGCTGAATCAGCAAGCCTATGACAAACTCAAGCAAAGTATGCAAACCTCTGCAGCACGCTACGGTTTCTTTGATGCTGAATTTACTCAGCAACAGATACGTATTGATGTTGAAAATTACACGGCAGAGATTGCACTGGAACTTGATCCCGGACCTCGTTACAGAATAGGCGAGGCAGTGATTACACAAGACGTCGACTGGATATCTGAGGAGTTGCTCGAACGTTATGTAGAACTTGAAGATCAGGACTATTTCGATGCAGGTGAATTGCAAAAACTGCAAAGCGACCTGACTAACTCAAATTACTACAAACGAGTCGATGTCAGAGCATCCGCTGTAGAGGCGGTAGATATCGTTGTCCCTGTGAAGGTTGATCTCACACATAATAAACCACGGGAATATGTGATCGGGGTTGGTTATGGCACGGATACCCGGGCGCGAATCAAGGTGGGTGTTGATGGACGGCGAATCAATAAACGCGGGCATCACTATAAAGCCGAGGCTCGTTTGTCCGAGATTGGTTATGGCTTAAACGCCGGCTACACTATCCCCACCGGTGATCCGCGGACGGATAGTTTCGGGTTTCAAATCGGAGTGGAAAGGGAGAAATCCACCAGAGAATTTAAAGCTTTTAATCTGGGGGCGAATTACCGGTTCAGGGATGGCCTGTGGCTCAAAACCTATGCGCTCGACTACAAGCTGGAAGATTTCACGGTAGATGGTGAAACGACACTCACTCGTTTGTTAATGCCCAGTATTGAATGGACTCGCACCTACCCGGCGGAGCTTGAAAAGAGAATCAATACAGTCAATGGTTTTTGGGTGCAACTCGGGCTGCGTGGTGCCTCTGAGTCTTTGTTGTCTGATACCAGTTTTATTCAGCCGCAGATTTCAACCAAGATCATTAAGTCGTTTACTAACAATCATCGTTTTCTGGCGCGTGCCAGTGCTGCCACAACCTGGGTGGACAACTATGACAAGCTGCCGCTTTCGCTGCGCTACTATGCCGGTGGTGATGCTTCAGTAAGAGGATACGACTATCAGGATATCGCGCCGATTAACGAAGAGAATGAACCTCAGGGCGGAAAACACTTACTGGAAGCCAGTGTCGAATACGAAGTGCCGATTAATGACAGTTTTAGCTGGGCTGCGTTCAGTGACTTTGGCGATGCCTTTGATGAAAAGCCAGAGTATCGATTCGGCATTGGTCTGGGTTTGCGCTGGCAGTCTCCTATAGGCCCGGTGCGGGTTGATGTAGCACGAAGCATGATAGATCCCGGTGAAGGCGACACGCAGTTGCATTTATCGATCGGACCGGACTTGTAGGAGCGTACGGTGGCCGTCCTAAAACGAGTTGCGTTGTTACTGTTACTGATTTTACTGCTGTTGCTGGCCTTACTGGCTTATATCACTATGACCCATGGGGGCATGCAAAGGCTGTTTTCACTGGGGCAAAGTTACGCTGCCGGTGAGCTGGTTGTCGGTAAATCTACCGGGGCGTTGATTGGTCCGGCAACCTTTGAAGATGTCTCGTACGTAAACGAATCCGGTGCGTCGGTAAAGATTGACTCTGCGCTTTTTGACTGGCGGCCTAAAAAACTCCTGAGCCGTGCAATACAGGTTGACGATTTGTCGTTGCAGGGCATTGATATTTATCTGCCAGCACCAACGCCTAAACAAAAAGAATCACAGCCATTCCAGTTGCGTGATCTCGCACTGCCTATCAGTGCCGATGTTAAAAATGTGCAGATTAATGATCTGAATATATACCCGTATGGAGCTGACAAGCCTTTTGTTATCGATGAAATCCGGCTTAGCGCAGAAGGACAGGAAAGCTCGCTGCGGCTGGTAGATCTGCAGGTGGCTTCATCACAATTGGATGTTTCAATGACCGGCTCGCTCGACACCTCCGGAGACTGGCCACTCGACCTTAAGCCCGTGTGGCGTTTCAAACACGAAAAGTTTGGAGAGTTTGAAGGCAGTGGGAGGATCACAGGGACGACCAGAATTCTGGAGGTAACACACAAAGTGTCCGGGCCTGTCGCTATTGATGTTGAAGCTCAGGTGAATGATGTGACGGCTGAGTTGTCTTGGGTTGGAAATATACAAGTACAAAGCGATGACCTTGGTGTTTTCTCACCGGCGGTCAGTGGATTGCCATTAACGATAAGCGCGGATAGTACAGGGTCGCTCAGTGACTACAGCGTGCAAGGCGATTTAAAAACACGCCATCCGATCACGGGTGAGTTGAACAGTGATTTCAAGTTACGTGGTAATCTGCAGGAGCTTTTAATCGATCAGATAGCGCTTAAGTTTGAAGATTCACCATCTGCACTGACAGCGCAGGGGCAGATCACTTTAGCTGACCTGCGCAGTGATATAACAGTGAACTGGCAGGATCTGCGATGGCCATTGTCGCAGGCCGAACCGCTGGTCACGCTAAGTCCCACGGGCGAATTACGTATCACCGGTGTGCCCGAAGATCTGCAGGTGGTTACTCAAGCCAATGTGAATCAACCGGGTGTTGGTGAGGTAGTGGTGAATGCAGACGTCAATAATACTGCTGATCAGCTGACTGTCAACGCACTAACACTGGATACAGAAACACAAAAATCAGTAGTCAGTGTTTCCGGTGAAATTGATATTACGCAAAGCAGCACTGCACTGTCTGGCACCTTCAATCAGTTTACCTGGCCGTTGTCGGCTGAAGGTGGTAACGCTAGCGTGGGTATTCCGAACGGTAGTTTTTCGCTTAACGGTCCTTTTGATGACTATCGTCTGACAACAGACCTTACAGTTGAAGGGGCACAGGTGCCTGAGGGACAATGGAAAATTTCCGGACGTGGAGACACGCAACAATTAAAGCTGCTTTCAATCAACGGTAATACACTTGATGGAGAGATCACTGGTACTGGAGAAGTAAGTTGGAACCCCAGGCCCTTATGGCAAATCGATCTGCAGGGTGATTCACTAAACCCGGAGAAGAAGTGGTCTGGCTTGCAGGGCAATATTGGTTTTCTACTGAGCAGTAGCGGTGAAGTCGGCGACAATGGCCTGGTGTCTAACACTCAAATAAAAGATATAAACGGAAGTTATCGGGATCAGGTGTTGAGCGGTTCCGGTGCGATAGTCATCGACAACGGCATTACCAGTATCCGGCAGCTTGAAGTTAAAGCAGGCGCGGCATCGCTTGATGCCAATGGCACTATAGGAGAGACACTGGATATACAATGGAATGTCAAAGCCCCGGCCATTGGTAAGCTGTTACCGCAGGTGACAGGCGGTGTTGATCTTTCCGGTGTGGTTGTTGGTGAAGCGGCATCTCCTTCAGCACGATTTACCTTGTCACTGGATAATATCGTTGCAGACGCTATCAGCATTAAAAAGGGGCAGGGAAGCGGTACTGTTGATATCAGTGGCGGTGAGAAATCGGAAGTGTCTCTGACATTGAATGAAGTCAGCGCGGGTGGGCAGAATGTCA
>CALLLY010000020.1 GCA_938008205.1 uncultured Granulosicoccaceae bacterium | reverse complement strand
CTTGTTGGAGTATTGTACGAGGTATGTGGTATACCACTGGAGGGGGAACTTGCAAAAGAAAACACAACGCAGCAGTTTGAAGCTGCGCCCGGTCGCTGCCAACTACTCATTGAAGGATCATATTTACCCGATTCTGAAGTCAGCCATCATGGAAATGGATATCTACAGCGCCAATGCCAATCTCCGGCTCGACGAACGTCAGCTCGCAGAGCAGCTGCAAATTTCCCGCACTCCGATTCGTGAAGCGCTTGCTCGTCTTGAACGGGAGGGCTTTGTGGAAATCAAACCGCGCAAAGGCGTGTACGTGCGCCCCAAAACATTACCTGAGGTACTGGAGATCGTGGTGGTGTGGGCAGCGCTGGAAAGCATGGCGGCAAGGCTGGTTACGCGCGTCGCCAGTGACAAGGATATCGCCTCGTTGCGCAAGTTCGGTGTCAAGAACAGCAACGACTCCAAGCGCGCAGACATCGAAGAATACTCCGAAGCAAACATTAAATTTCACCAGCGAATACTCGAACTTTCCGGTTGCGAACTGTTAAGCGAAACCGCCGACCGACTGTTGCAGCACATGCACGCGGTCAGACGTCGTGCTATGCGTGAGAAAGACCGGGTCAGCCGATCGGTAGTCGATCACATGGCCATTATTGAAGCGTTGGAAAATCGTGAAGGCGAACTGGCTGCCATGCTGGTGCGTGATCACACAATGAAACTCCACGACCATATTAAAAATACCTGGCAAGAACTGCAGGAAAATGAATCAACACAAACAACTCGTTGATGGCTGTGAAGTGATCAACCTGAAGGAAAATCAATGTCTGTAGAGCTGCAAGAACGACCCGACAGTAAAACCGAGACAGAAGAGGCGCTGACTGATGGTTTTCATCTTCTGATAGACGCGTTAAAAAAGAATGACCTCAATACCATTTACGGTGTGCCCGGAATTCCCATTACGGATTTTGGCAGGCTGGCACAGGCCAACGGCATGCGCGTGTTGTCCTTTCGGCATGAACAGCATGCCGGTAATGCAGCAGCGATTGCCGGCTATCTAACGAAAAAACCCGGGCTGTGCCTGACGGTTTCAGCGCCCGGGTTTCTTAACGGACTTACTGCACTGTCCAACGCCACCACTAACTGTTTCCCGATGATTTTGCTCAGCGGCTCATCTGAGCGTGAGATTGTTGACCTGCAACAGGGTGACTACGAAGAGATGGATCAGCTTGCCATTGCCAAACCATTGTGTAAGGCGGCTTTTAGAGTATTGCATGCGGAAGATATTGGCATCGCCGTCGCGCGGGCAATTCGTGCTGCGGTTTCCGGCCGGCCCGGGGGCGTCTATCTGGATCTACCGGCAAAGCTATTTGGTCAGACCATGACTGCTGCGGCCGGAGAGGCGTCACTGCTCAAAGTGGTTGATCCGGCTCCGGCTCAGCTGCCATCGAACGATTCAGTCATGCGTGCGCTCGACTTACTCAAATCGGCTAAGAAACCCTTAATCATTCTTGGTAAGGGTGCCGCTTACGCACAGTGCGATGAACTGGTTAAAACGTTCGTTGAAAAAAGTGGCGTACCGTTTTTACCCATGAGTATGGCGAAAGGGCTGTTGCCTGATAATCATGCGCAATCGGCGTCGGCCGCCAGATCGCTGGTGCTGAAAGAATCAGACGTTGTGGTCATGCTGGGGGCACGACTTAACTGGCTGTTGTCACATGGTAAGGGCAAAAGCTGGGGGGAGCCGGGCTCAAAGAAATTTATACAGATTGATATTGATCCGCGTGAGATGGATAGCAATGTGGAAATTGCCGCACCGGTGGTTGGTGATATTGAATCGTGTCTGTCAGTTATGTGCGATCAGATGGGTACTACGTGGACGACACCCGCGTCTGAATGGCTTAACGCGGTTTACGCCAAACGCGATGGCAACGTGGCAAAGATGAGCCAGCGTGTCGGCGCCGATACCTCACCAATGGACTATCACTCGGCGCTTGGGGCGTTGCGCGAGATCATTGCAGCAAGACCCGATGCGATACTCGTTAATGAAGGTGCTAACACGCTCGACTTTGCTCGCAGCATTATTAATATGAGCAAACCCCGCAAAAGAATCGATGTTGGCACCTGGGGCATTATGGGCATTGGTATGGGGGCCGCCGTAGCTGCTGCAGTGGAAACAGGTCTGCCGGTACTGGCTGTTGAAGGGGACAGCGCTTTCGGTTTCTCCGGAATGGAAATAGAAACTATTTGTCGCTATAACCTGCCGGTTTGTGTGGTGGTATTTAACAACAACGGGATCTATCGCGGAACAGATGTTAATCCCACCGGTCATTCAGATGTCGCACCCACGGTGTTTGTTAAAGACAGTCGCTATGAATTGATGATGCAGGCCTTCGGCGGGGTAGGCGTTTATGCGACCAGCCGGGATCAGTTGTCCAAAGCCGTCAATGAAGCGATGGATTCCGGTAAGCCCACGTTGATCAATGCTATTATCGATGAAAACGCGGGGACCGAAAGCGGTCGTATCGGTAACCTCAATCCGCAAAGTGTTGTTAAAAAATAGTGTTAAACAGCAAACACACTGATGAGCCTTTGCTCGCTTAAACAACATCGTATTCGTTCAGGTAAACAATATGAAAGCACTCGACGGCATCAAGATACTCGATTTCACACATGTACAATCAGGCCCCACCTGTACTCAGCTGCTGGGTTGGTTTGGCGCCGATGTCATTAAAGTGGAACGACCGGGCGTGGGTGACGCTACCCGCAAGCAACTTGTCGATGTGCCGGATGCCGACAGCCTGTATTTCACCATGCTTAACCACAACAAACGTTCTATAGAGCTGAACTCGAAAAACGAAACCGGTAAAGAAGTTTTAACTCGTCTTATCGAAGAATGCGATGTGTTGGTAGAGAACTTTGCACCGGGTGCGCTTGATCGAATGGGCTTTACCTGGGAGCGCATTCAGGAAATCAACCCGCGTTTGATCATGGCTTCAATTAAAGGCTTTGGTCCGGGTAAATACGAAGACTGTAAGGTCTATGAAAACGTTGCGCAGTGTGCCGGCGGTTCAGCATCAACCACGGGTTTTCTGGATGGTCCACCATTGGTTACCGGCGCGCAAATAGGTGACTCTGGGACCGGTTTGCATTTGTGTCTGGGTATTGTGACCGCACTTTTTCAGCGTGAAAAAAGCGGGCGCGGACAAAAAGTGACCTGTGCCATGCAGGACAGCGTGTTGAATCTTGCACGTGTGAAGCTGCGTGATCAGCAGCGCCTGGACGCCGGTCCACTCAAAGAATACTCACAGTACGGCGAAGGTATCGAGTTTGGTGACACTACGCCGCGCGCTGGCAACGACTCCGGTGGCGGCCAGCCCGGTCGCATTCTCAAATGCAAAGGCTGGGAGAAAGACGCAAACGCATACACCTATTTTATTGTGCAGGCAGCCGTCTGGGAGAAAGTGTGCGATGTCATCGGTAAGCCTGAGTGGAAAACTCAGGAGGGTTATGCCACTCCACCGGAACGACTCGATAAGCTCAATGAAATTTTTGCAGCCGTTGAAGACTGGACCAAAACCAAAACCAAGTTCGAAGTACTGGAAATCTGTAACCCGCTGGATATTCCGGTAGGTCCTATTCTGTCTATGAAAGAGATAGCTGAAGACGAAGGGCTGTATGCGACTGGCACCATGGTGAAGGTCGATCACCCGGAACGTGGTGAGTATCTGAGCGTTGGTTGCCCGATAAAATTATCAGACAGTAAAGTTGATGTTGTACGTTCGCCGCTACTCGGTGAACACACACATGAGATCCTCAGTGAGGTTCTTGGTTACAGTGGCGACGAACTGCAGCGAGTGATTGATTCCGGCGCGGTCGGAAAAGCTCAAGCGTAACAGGTTGCGATAGCGTGGAGAGAAAATGCGGTTAATCGTTATGGGACAGCAGGCTTTTGGCAAAGATGTACTTGCCAAGTTGCTTGATGAAAAAAAAGATGAAGTGGTTGCGGTGTACTGTGAGCCTGATAAAAAAGGCGTAGACCCGATAAAGGAGTATGCTCTGGAGCAGGGTCTGCCCGTTGAGCAACCGGCGCACTTTAACGATGAATCAACTCTGGAGCAGCTTCGTTCTTACGATGCCGACTTGATGATCATGGCTTTCGTTAACGTATTTGTGCCTGAAGCGGCAAGAGACATTCCGAAGCAGGGATCTATCTGTTTTCATCCTTCGCTTTTACCGCTGCACCGTGGTCCATCGGCAGTCAACTGGCCTATTATCATGGGTCGTACAGAATCCGGTTATTCATGGTTTTATCCAACTGACGGACTCGATGAAGGCGATGTTTTGTTGCAGTGGCAGTGTCCCATTGAAGCAGATGACACAGTGATAAATCTTTACTTCAAAAAGATTTATCCGTCAGCGGTCGATTCTGTTCTGGAAGTTTGCGAGTTGTTTCGCTCTGGTAATCCGCCGCACATTATTCAGGATGAATCTGCAGCAACTTATGAGCGGCGATGTACAAAAAAACATGCACATATAGATTGGTACAAACCGGTTGATCAGGTGCACAATCTGATACGTGGCACCAACCCGGCTCCCGGCGCCTGGACCACGCATGAAGGCAATGAACTCAGTATTTATGACTGCGCAAAGATCCCCGGTGATGGTGTGGCCGGTCGCGTGATGGATATCTCTGACGACGGCATAGCGATACAAAGTGTCGGGGGTCGGATACTGCTAAAACGCGTGAAGCCCAAAGGCGGCGAAAAGGTCTCTGCAAGCGAATGGGCTGCTTCCTCTAAGCTGTCAGTTGGCGATACACTCGGGGCCTGAACCCTCAACCTAAAGGAAAGATCATGGCTGTAAAAACTGACATTGAGATCGCACGCGAAGCAAGCAAACGCCCGATACTGGAAATTGGTGAGAAGCTCGGTATATCTGCCGAATCTCTGGTTCCCTACGGCCACGATAAAGCCAAAGTTTCTGCCGAGTTTATTCAGGCACAGCAGGGTAAAAAAGACGGTAAGCTAATCCTCGTTACTGCTATCAACCCGACACCAGCGGGTGAAGGTAAAACCACCACGACTGTTGGGCTTGGAGACGGCCTCAACGCGATTGGCAAAAAAGCCATGATCTGTATTCGTGAAGCATCACTCGGACCTTGTTTTGGAATGAAAGGTGGTGCTGCCGGTGGTGGTTACGCGCAAGTAGTGCCGATGGAAGAAATGAATCTTCACTTTACCGGTGACTTTCACGCCATTACCTCTGCACACAATCTGCTGTCTGCAATGATAGACAACCATATCTATTGGGGTAACTCTCTTGAAATCGATTCGCGTCGCGTTGTATGGCGTCGCGTACTCGATATGAATGATCGCGCGTTGCGACAAATTACCGCAAGTCTGGGTGGTGCGACGAACGGCTTCCCGCGTGAGGCCGGTTTTGACATTACTGTTGCCTCTGAGGTGATGGCTATCCTGTGTCTGGCCAACGATCTCGATGATCTCGAAAAACGTCTCGGTGATATTATCGTTGCCTACACGCGTGAGAAAAAACCGATTTACTGTCGTGATATCAAGGCA
>CALLLY010000019.1 GCA_938008205.1 uncultured Granulosicoccaceae bacterium | reverse complement strand
TTTTCCATGTGTCACGGTTTCTGTATAAGCTCTGCTGGCTTGTGCGGTTTTGGTAAAATCCGGGCTTGGTTTTAGTGACGTTAGGGGTACTTCATTGGTTTTAGTGCTCAATCCATCTTTATACAAACCTTGTACAGACTGACGTACAGCACCCCATTCTTCATTATTTAGCACCAGTATAATCACCGGGAGTTTAAGTGCTTCGCACACCTGATGACAGGCAGTAGGGTTGGCGAACATGTAACTGCCATCCCCCACTGTGGCAAACACCAGGCGCTGCGGATCGGCCAGTTGTGCGCCCATTGCTGCCGGTACGCCCCAACCGAGTCCTCCGGAGTGCGGCTCCTGAAAATAGCTCAGGTGATCATCAAGTTCCAGGGCGGGCAACGGGCACCCGAGTTCATGGAATACACTGGCTTTGCGGCCATTGAGCACTTTACAGTCTTTTATGGCTTTACCAAGGCAATGACTGACCCACTCTTTAGACATCGGTTCGGTACATCCGGCTTTCGCGTTACTGCGCACCTTGTTGCGTGCAGCAGTGCTGTGGGTGGTGATGATTCTGGTTCTTTCTGCGATTACGCTTTGGTTTTTCGGCAGGCTGTTGGTAGCACTTATAAGTGCCTGCAGCGAGATTGCGGTATCACCGCTAAGGGTAACGTCAGATCTGAATGTTCGCATGGGAGTGCTGCGGGCAAACAACGGGTCCGGGCCTAGCTGTATGACTTTAGCTTGCGGGTCGGGTGCGGCACGGTCCGGCCACCACGGTGCCAGTGCGTTGATGATGACAACAACATCTGCTTCGCTAAGCAGCGTGTCAGGATACCAGTCGACATGCATATCACTGGACATAGGGATAACGACCTGGTTTGCCCAGTAGTGCGATACCGGAATTGCCCACTCTTCGACAAACCGGTGTAGTGCAGTAAACGCTTCAAGGGATCCCGCTCCTCGCTGTGCGATGATCAAAGGTCGCTTCGCATTCGCAATAAGCGATTCTGCTTCTTCAAGTGAAGATTGTGTTGGTGATGTTATTGACGGTGCCATTGCTGATGGCTTATGCAGGTTTTTGCTTTCGCACGGTTCGCACAGAACTTCTCTGGGCAGGCTTAGGTATACCGGCCCTCTGGGTGTTGAATTTGCGATTGCCCAGCCTCGGTCCAGAACATCGGCCAGTTGATCTGCAAAGCGCAATTCGTAATCCCATTTGCAGGCTTCGCGAACCAGGGCAGTTTGATCGTACATTTCCTGCCCCCAGCCAATCGGCACCGTGCGGGCTCCGAACCGTTCCCCTTCGGCCACCGGGGTACGACCGGACATGATAAACATGGGTATTTGATCGCAGGCAGCGTTTATCGCACCGGTAGCACCGTTAGACAGACCAACATTGGTATGTAGCAACAGCGCCTGAGCCTTACCGGAAATCTGGTAATACCCGTGTGCCATGCCGACAGCAACATGTTCATATGGAACAGTTATAACCTGCGGCAGACTTACTCCCTTGTGGTGCGCATCGATTAATCCTTCGATAATCGGCGGAAAGTCGGTGCCGGAGTTGGCAAACACCGCATCAACACCCAGTGCCTTCAACTTGCCAGGTAGTGCGCCGCCGGCTGACAATGAACCGGGTGGTTGCGATTCTGTATGCATGAGATGTGTGTGTCCGTTAAAGTAATTTCAGCCGAAAAGTACACGACTTGCTGTTCGTAGCATTAGCTGGTCAGGCTATCTGTTCTTTGAATCGTTATTGATGGTTTTACTCCGGCCGAATAAGTGACCTACTGTAAACGTCGTGCGAGGCAGATACTTATACCGACGCCGGACATGTGCCTGATCACCACGAATCATCCGGTATATTCCGAACAGTGCCAATAATAAATGAGCGGAGGCGATCATCGCAAACAGCATTGTGGTTCCGTGACGATCAATTAAATACGATGCGAGAAACGGACTGATAATCGCGCCCATTCCATAGTAAAACATCAGGGCAGCGCTGAGTTCGACCATCTTGTCTCGCGGGGTAAAATCGTTTGCGTGTGCGGCAGCGAGCGAAAATATTGGATAGGAGAAAAAACCGAAGATAAAGGTTGTCGATAACATCAAGGTACGGGATGCCGTCCCGAAATTTATAATCAGTACACACGACAAAATCGAAAGAAGAGACACGATGTTTATAACCTGCCTTCTGTCAAAACGGTCAGCCAGCCAGCCAACCGGGATCTGTGCAATCGCGCCACCGAGCATAAAGCTACTCAAGAAGAGTGCTAGTTCCACTGAAGTTAAACCGACATACTGTCCGTAAACCGGCCCAATCATCCTGAACGATGCGGCGGTAACTCCGGCGACGACCACACCAGCAACGCCGAGTGGGCTGGCTTGCAGCGTACTCAGAAGATGTAAACGGGGGGATTTTGTAGTTTGTGGTGCTTCGGCACGAGTGACAGCCATTGGAAGCAGGCTTGCGCAACAAATAATAGCCAACAGGTTGTACGACACATAGTGTGCGGGTTCGAGTACAGCGATCATAGACTGTGCGATTACCGATGCGCCCAGATCTACAGAACGATAGACACCAACTACCTGTCCGCGGTTTTCATTTTCCACCCGAGCCTGAAGCCATGCTTCAATTACTGTGTAACTACCAGCAACGCAAAAGCCGGTCATTACTCTAAGCGCTATCCAGAAGTCTGCATCAATCCATAGAGGATGCCCTATTGCACTGATAGCACCAATAGCTGCGAACACAGCGTAAGATCTGGCATGACCAACACTGCCGATTAGTCGCGGTGACAACCAGCATCCAAGAAAAAAACCGACAAAATGCGCCGACCCCATCATACCAATCTCAAGGGTCGTGAAGCCTTCACGGATTCCACTAAGCGCATCAAGCGCTGCCATTGTGCCGTTGCCTAATTGTAAAAAGGCTACAGACAGGAATAACGCAGTGAAGCTAATCAGTGTGCGCATCGCGTTCCGGTAAATCTAATATATTGAATGTTCGGGTTGTTGGATACAAAAAACCGCCCGGGAGGGCGGTAACAGATAACACTATTAGCATCGGCATGTGATGTGGATTGCCGGATCACAAGTATCTTCTAATGGATAAGGTGTTGTGGTGTGATTTCACAGGTTCGGGTGGCGGCTGTCGGAAAGTCCGACGTGTGAGTATTCTTTTGAGTAAGTTCTATGATGTCCGCAACTGGCAGATGCAATTAGGTATAGACAATACCTCATCGTTGGTTGCAGCTTGTCATTTACCCTGCTGCATTGATGAGTTATTTGATCAAAACTAATCAGTGGAGTACCAAGCACGAATAAATTCGGCATTGCAGTTTTCCGTGTGCTAGGTTTACGGTAAGTACGAGGCGGCGCTAAAGTGGCTTATACATCGTCGTCGTGATCAGACATTTGAGAGTCCAGCCATTTATTGAAATCCTCTGTGTCGTCCTGGTGGCGTTTCTTTTTTTGCCGACGGCTTGCTACACCTGCGGCGGTGTTTCTCCTTCCTGTTTTTTGGGCCTTGAGTATCTGACGCAGTTTTTTTGAGCTTGATTTTTCGTCAGTGTAAAACAATTCGTCGAGCACATCGTCACTTAACAAATCGTAGTTGATTTCGTCCTCTCTTTCCCAGTACTCCAGTTCATCCCATTTTTTAAATCGGGGCTTATCAATGTTGTCTTGTGATAGGTCTTGCATGGTCAAAATTACTCAATTTAGTATGTTGTTGCTATAGACAGACATAATTAAATGGAAATGACACCTATTTTGATATCGAAGTATCTATATTTTTATTTTTATGTCAAGTAATTTCATATCGAAATATATTATGGTAGAGTCAGCCAATGGATATTGTTGATGAACTGCTGTTTCAATGGCGCGAAGAGCGCCCCGATCTAGACGTAAGTGCGCTCGGAATTGCTATCAGGATTGAAATGCTCGCAAAAAAGCTAAATCGTCATACCTCGAATAGTCTGGCGACGGTTGGCTTGAAAAACTGGGAATATGATGTTCTTTCCGCTCTCCGCAGACAGGGGCAGCCGTACCAGTTGCCGTCGACAGAGCTTGCCAGAAACTCTTTGCTTTCCGCAGGCGCGATGACAACACGAATTGACCAGCTTGAGGAGAAAAAACTGGTCAAAAGGCGACCGGATCCCGCTGACAGGCGTGGAGTGTTAGTTGAGCTATCCGGTAAGGGAGTTAAAATCGTCGACCAGGCAATAGAGACCCGACTGGATGCTGCTGATGAGGCAATCATCAGCCTCAATAGTGCGCAACGTAAATCTGCAGAAAAAAGTCTTCGACTGTTGCTTAATTCCGGCGATTTCTAAATTATTCATTGAAAATAGTTGCTGGCAGTATTCGTGGAATTTCGCAATATATTCAGTCGATACTGAATGTAAGTGAGACTGGCGTCAGGTCATGATATGAGATCCCGGGTTATACCGAACGTCTTAAACCAAGCACAACTCAGGGAGCACGAAGAGCAAGTCACCAGTCACGCTGATTGCCGGTAAATTAAAACAGACGTTACTGTGCGGGAAGTTTGCTAAAGTCAAAATCAAAAAGCTGATCGTGTTGTATAGAGTTGAGAATACATTGCGTCAGTGGCAGGCTATTCGCATTCAGTGCTCCGCTTGCAACAGCTGCGTTAAATCCGGCCAGCAGTTGTCTGCCGGTGTCGAGCCCTTCAACCGTCACGCCTTTCATCGGACCTTCGACTATGTCGCTGAGCTTTGTGCCCTGACCCAGCAAGGTGCCCAGTTTACTGTTGCGACCACCACCGACTGTCACATGTAAATCTCCCATACCGGGCAGATCAAAAGCGATATCGTTCCATTCACTATGCTGAGTATTTTGGGAGCTTGCCTGGCAGATCCATCGGCACACCAGGTTCATCTCAAGCACTGCCTGATTAAACAAACCCGCTACGGGGTTTTTTGCACTTTGACCTTCCAGTTTCCATCTGCCGAGCATTGCAGCCACCCCGATACAATAGAAGTTCTTTAACGCCGCACAGGCTTCAAGGCTGACAAAATCCGGGTGCACTGCAACCCGATAATAGTCAGTCTGAAAAACGTTTCGTATTTCTTTGGCGAGCTGCAGATCGGTGGCAGCGAAAGTCACCAGAGTAGGGAGTCCAAACGCCAGTTCCCGAGCGATACATGGGCCACCAATGCCCAGCAACGGTAAACCGTTCAACGACTCAAACAGTGCATCGGCATAGGTGACTGGTGGTAACAGAGGATCTTTGGCGGCGGCAAGTCCCTTGGTCACCAGTGCTACACATTGTGGCGACGCTTTAGATTGTTGCAGCTGAAGGACTGCCCACGGGACGCCCGGGCTGCTGACACCGATCACCACTATCGTGGCGTCGAGCAGGGTATTGTTGTTTAGCGCCGATTCTTTGATTGCCTGAATACTTTCGGGGATATCCACCTTAAGTGTGGGATGAAAGCGTGTGGCATTGATGGATTCTATGATGTCATCATCAAGTGGTGAACCGACCAGTGTAACTGTGTTGCCAGACTGGTCCGCCGCTACCATGGCCAACGCACTCGCCATGACTCCGGCACCAAGAATCACTATATTTGCCATGGCTCATCCATCTACTTTGCAGTGCATTCTGTTTATACAGGCATGGTGTTGATAAACGCATCCAGCCCGGTGCTGTCGTCGACAAAATCGAGCATGCTGAAGCGATCCCTGATAAACCGTGCATAACGTACTGCATCTCGATAAAACTCCGGGTCAAGGTTGAGGTCAGAAGCAGTTATGGAGCACCCTGCGTTGCGCATGGCCGTTTCCAGCTGCTGGTAGGGCAGCATCACATCGGATAATTGCGTCCGAATGTTATCCCAGTTGTCTTCCAGGTGCTGGTTAAGGTGCTTTGCACGATTGTTACTCAGCGCTTTCTTTTCCGTTTCTGCAACCATACTTGCTGCTGTATCTTTGCCGAAGCGTTCAGCCAGCTCAAGATCAGGAATTTTCGTTGCACGTAACACGGGTGGCACATCATTGGACAATATTTCGTTTTGCAGCTTCGACATCGTAATAGTACCTATGCCGACCTGTTCACCGTGTGATGATCCGGGATGGCGCTTGCCTGCAAACATATCGATGTAATGGGATATTTGATGTTCCGCCATACTGCCGCTGTGCGTGGTATCAGTGAAGCGAGTGCCAAGCCCCATAATGGCGGAAATCCGCGTTAGCATCCCGAGTGCCTCAACATCGCCGCTAAGCATCTTTTCAGCGTTGTTGATCATGGATGCTTCATCATAGGCCAGCAGTGTATAAGGTGTTTCGGTGTAAGGAGTGTCGAACAGCAGGTGTGATAACAGCCAGTCTACCTGTGCGGTGGTTCTGCAAATAACATCGGCAAAAGCGGCAGATATCAAAGACGGCGGGCATTTCGCCAATACCGACAAATCGAAAAAAACTCCTTCGGCACCGCGGCAGGTAATAGACTTTTTAAAACCGTTAAATGATACCGACGC
>CALLLY010000018.1 GCA_938008205.1 uncultured Granulosicoccaceae bacterium | reverse complement strand
CCGAATCTTTTTGTGTTTCTGCCCCCGGGCAGTGACTGCTTGCCGGATGTCCAAACGATTTTGTCATCCGCGAACAGGTTGACTTGATATTTTACTGGTTCGTCAAATTCTTCTGATGCCATTTTTAGCGTTAAGGTGGCTGGCGAATCAGCGGCGTTCGAGCCGCCAGCTGCCATTGCAATCATGCTGTTATCCGTCATCATCGCGTTAGAGCAGTCGTGACAGTGACTATTAAAAGACTTTAACCACTCAAGTCGATTAAGTAATCGACTTGGCGTAATCCACGCCTTGCCCCCGGGCCAGCCAGCGACATTGGGTGGTTCGAATAATTCCTGTCCAAGTTCCTTGAGTTCTTCAGATAGTGTTTGCCAGTTGACTGGAACAATCCCGGTGGATCGTATGGTTCCAATAGTCAACGACACCGGAGATCGGATCAGGTTGTTTCGGTTGGCAGTGTCCCAGAATTCGTCGCTCAACAATATTGATTTATAGAGTGCAGTTATTTCATAGTTGGCGTTGCGAAAGATACTGGCTGGCCCTTCAATTTGTTTTTTGGTTGGTGCCTTGTGACTAATCATCGCGTTCCAGAACTTTGTTGCAATGAAATTGGCTGCTGCCGGTTGCTTTAAAATCAGATCAACAACATCGTCTCCATGAAAAGTGCCGACCTGATCAAATATGACTTTTTCTGTGGCGTCATGCTGATAGGGGTTAAATAGAAACTGCATGTTGCTGTACTGATTAAATCCGAAGCCAGTCAGCGCCCGTGCTGTATTCCTGATATCCGATTCATCGTAGTTTCCTTCACCCAGGGTAAACAACTCCAGGAGCTCTCTGGCCAGATTTTCATTTGGTGCGGATTTTTTACTGTTGTTGTTATCGAGGTAGTTAAGCATCGCCGGATCACGAATGATTGCTTTTAAAAACTTGCGGAAGTTACCGGCTGCGTGCTGGCGCAGGGTGCTGTGTTGTCGTGCGATAGAAATCGCCTGATCATTGATCGATGAATATCCGGTAGCGAAATGGTTGTGCCAGAAGAGCACAAGTTTTTCAGTTTGAGGGGAGTTGGTTTCTATCATTTCCCGAATCCACCATTGCCTCAACTCACGGATTTCTCTTTCACGGGCTTCATTAAATTCGCGGCGCTGCACCTTTGACAATTCATTGCGTGTAGCGTGATACGGTGCGAATTGCCGGGTCCATTTCGGTAATGGATTAATTGTTTCGCGGGACAGTCCGTCGACAACGGAGTCCACAGCCTGTGCTCGGGTTTTGCCAATCAGGTTTAGCAGTTCAGTTGGGCTTGCTCCAAATCCGGTTCTGTTTAACAGGTGCCGCGCGTCGTCGAGCGTTACAAGCTCTGCGTGCTGGTTGGATGCCGGCGCGACATTTGAAACTGTCAAAAGTATTAGGAAAAGTGCAAGACGCATAGTGTGCCTGTTTAAGTAGCATTGCTGTCTATCAGTTTCGCCGCGAGACATGCATTGCGTAAGCAGGGTCTCTAAAGCGCATTTCGTGTGATGAAGCTTAACGATAGTTTACAACGACGATTCTTTGCAGTTGCAGCCTGGATGTCTTTGTACAATGAATGCTCGGGTTTAGCCAGAGGCACTACCAGTCACTGATGGCCGTTTTGGTAAGATTTTGCACCGTAAACGGCGGAGGCTTGCAATTTATGTGTCATGACGTTAAAGTGTGAAAAAATTGTGGAATCAGGTAATGGCGCAAAACTATGGGTTATTGATTGTTCGTTTTTATCATGAGAATTTTCAACCGGCGTTAATCAGCGGTTAAGCGTGAAATGTTATTTGTAATGCACGCCGTCACAAGGTACCGCGATAATCATTGTCACCGTGTCTCTTTAGAATTCCACAATGAATGAGAATAATTCAGTAATCCCGCGACTCACACTTTACGCGTTTCTGACGCCTTTCATGGCTTCGTTGCTCGCCTGTGACTCCGGTGATACGACAAAAGTTAGTGTCAACTCTGGGGTGGAAAGTGTATTCCCGCTGCCTCTGGTTCTGCGGGATACTGCAGCAATAGACCCCGATACGCTGACCCTTACGGTTGAGGTAAACAGCCGCCCGGTACAAGTGCCAAAAACGGGTTCCGATCCGGATGTCTGGTCGGCTGTGGTGAATGTACCGGCCGAACAAACCTCTATCGTAAATGTTAGCTGGTCTCAATTTTATGAAACACGAAACAACACCCTGGATCTGAGGTTGGCTCAACAACAAAAGGTTGTATCGGTAGGATCGCAGGCACAGGAAGTCTCTTTCCTGCTTGGTGGATATAACATCGACAATTTTGATCAGGACGAAGACGGATTTTCGAATCTGTCCGAAATAGAGCAGGGACGTTCTCCGGCAGACCGTGTTGACGGTTACATCAATGACACCGGTATCTATCCAACGGGAATACCTCATCCTGCATCATCGGAGTGCGGCACGCGAATGCCAATCGCAACGCAGGTTCAGTTTCCGACAACAGATTCAGCGCCGCTCACCGGTGAAGATCTTACTGCCTGGTGGTGTGCCAAATTTAAACCGGAAATTCTTGATGGCGTTGGTAATGTGGTCACCCCTGAGGGTATAGAGATTATTGTCAACGTGATCGATGATGTCACGCCACTGGCAGATAGCGCGGCATCGCGTCGCTACGACGACGACAGCGTCGAGATTTTTATTGATGGCAACAACAGTAAAGGCAATAACTACGACGGGTGGGATGACTTCCAGTTTATTTTCCTGGCTGATGGAAACAATGACTCACCCTTGGAGAAAGGTCGGCTTCAACCGCCCGGTCTTACCTCAACGGTAGACACAACTGCGAATGGATACAAGCTCACCGTATTTCTTCCACAGCAGGAAGTCAGTATTCAACATGGTCAACCGTTCGGTATCAATGTCGAAGTTAACGATGATGACGATGGCGGCGCCAGAGATGCAAAGCTGACCTGGATTGGTCTGGAAGGCGTCGATCGTTCATGGATACTGCCACGTGCCTTTGGTACCTCACAAATTCCTTAATCCTGATTATTCATGATTTGGCGAATTTTTCGTGCAGAGATTTGTTTTCACAATAGATCAAGCGAGATTCCGGCAATTCTTGAATAATGGGGTTAGTTAAAATCCCAGTAAATTTCCTGGCTCAATGCCAATTGGAGTACGTTTTGAAAAAACAGTTGATCGTTCCGGTGCTGTGTTCAGTGTTACTAACTGCTTGCGGAAGTGACAATGACTCACCAGCAGATAGTGGCGTTGATAACGTAGATCAGACCGATGGCACCGATGGTGGCAACGGCACGGATGGCGCCAACGGTGGTGATGGCACCAATGGCGGTGACGGCACCAATGGCGGTGACGGTACCAATGGCGGTGACGGTACCAATGGTGGTGATGGCACCAATGGTGGTGACGGTACCAATGGTGGTGACGGTGCAGACACCACGCCTCCCACCGGTCTCCTTGATACAGCACAACCTGAATTCCGCTGGCCGGCAGTTGCCAATGCAGAGCGTTATAAAATAGTGGTTAAGGATGCCGGTGGAAGCGGCTATGCAAGGTCACTTGATCCGGTTGCTGCGAATTGTCAGACAGGTGAGGGCACGTGTAGCGCGATGACAGCACTGGCTTACTATGACAACGATCTCAACTGGTTCGTTGAATCGACGGTCAATGGTGCGCCTGGCCCAACATCGGAAACCTACACAATCACAACACCATTGTCGGAAAACATGCAGCCGATTAAATCCAATACCAACGATGCGTGCGAAGCGTGGGCTGCGGTTAAGTACGACAAATACGTGGTGTTAAATAACGCATGGAATGCTGATGTAATGTCCAGTGATGACTGGTCGCAGATTATCAATGTGACTGAAAATGCCAACGGCAGTATTACACCCGCCTGGGCTTACGACTGGTTAGGGCAGTTTGATACCAACACCGAGTTTGGCGAGTATGAAGTCAAAGCGTATCCGGAAGTGCTTTACGGTCCAAAACTCGGTACCCACGTCTCAGGTACCAAGGAAGAAACCGGGCTGCCGGAGCGTGTAAGAGACCTGCCGGAATTTGTGGTCAGCTACGACTTCAGTGAGACTGGCAGCGATGCTGAGCGAAATGTTGCACTGGAGTCATTCTTTCACGACTCCGATGACATTCGTGGTCCGTGTGATTTTGATGAAAACGGAAATCGTCGAGATAACCGTGTATACGAAATGATGATCTGGGTTAACAACCCGACAATAAGAA
>CALLLY010000017.1 GCA_938008205.1 uncultured Granulosicoccaceae bacterium | reverse complement strand
ATATGTTGTCGGGCAGAGTATTGTGGTGGCGCATGGCACGGGAAGTGTGGCGCTGGTGTCGCACGAGAAACAACCTTTCAGGGTCAGTGGCATTTTGCGCCCCACCGGCACTCCGGTGGATCGCGCTATTCACGTCAGTCTTCAGGGAATCGAGGCGATGCATGTGGATTGGAAAAACGGCGCAAGTGTCAAAGGCGAGGGTACTGACGCTAACACCATTCGCGCTATGGACCTTCAGCCCAGGGCAGTGACGGCTGCGCTGGTTGGTTTGAAGTCCCGGGCTGCGGTATTTCGTGAGCAGCGCGCTATCAATACTTATCGAGCAGAGCCGTTACTTGCAGTATTGCCGGGTGTTGCTCTGCAGGAGCTCTGGGGGCTGGTCAGTGTTGCCGAGAAAGCACTGTTGATCGTCTCAATCTGTGTGGTGGTCGCAGGCCTTGTTAATCTGATTTCGGTACTGCTGGCCGGTCTCAATGAACGCCGGCGCGAAATGGCAGTCCTACGTTCTACCGGTGCGCGGCCTGTGCATATTTTTTTACTACTGTGTATTGAATCTACTGTATTGACGGTCGGTGGCATACTCGCAGGGCTGGTTTTACACTATGGACTGGTGTTTGTGGGCTCGGTTTATCTGCAAAACCGGTTTGGTATTGCAATCGACATCGCACTTCCGGACGGTACGGGTTTGAAAATACTGCTGGCCATTGCAGCAGCCGGGGTGGTCGCTGGTACCTTACCCGCGTTGCAGGCGTATCGAAACTCATTAACGGATGGTCTTTCGCAAAGGCTTTGATCCGGGGCATAACAACGGGAGTACACCTATCATGTTGAACAGAAAAATATTCGCAGCGATTGCCGTGTTTATCGGTTTGTCGGTCGCGCTCAGCGCGCAGGCCGCGTGGTGGTCAATTTTCAGTAATGACGACGAAAACCAGAATGTCGAACAGGCAACAGAAATTCAGTGGAACGATCTAATTCCCGATGATTTTGTGCAGCCGGAAAATCCTTACATGTCGATGTCCAGCGAAGAAATAGACAAGCTGCTCGATGGCAGCGAAGAGTCCAATGCCAGACGGGCCCAGCTGGAGGCAGAGTTTAACTACGCACCAGTGGTACCCGAACTTGATGGTAAGCGGGTGAGAATACCTGCCTATATTACACCGCTGGAATTTGAGAGTGACTCATTGATTAAGGAATTCTTACTGGTGCCTTACGTTGGTGCCTGTATTCATACACCACCACCACCATCGAACCAGATCGTACATGTAGAGTCTCAGGAGGCGATCAAGTTTTCCGGTATGTATGAGCCGGTATGGGCGACTGGTGTTATCCGTACCGATTCAGTGCAGAGTGAACTTGCGGTGTCTGGCTATAGTCTCGAAGTTGAGCGGCTGGAGCCTTATCGAGCGCCGCAAAACCAATAGCCAGCGTGTAGTTTCAGGCTGCATATTATTTTAACAAAGGTTTATTTAAACAAAGCGTCTTGGAATGGTGTCGGTAAACTCCCGCTCGAAAATCGTGTCACCGTTATCAACGACTTTTAAGTTTGCAGTAACATAGAAATTCTCGCTATCACTGTGCATGCTGGTGTGTGCATCGGTTTGCCATAGCCAGTCATCGCGGCCGCCGGTTTGTTGCCAGTGCAGTTCTGCTTTCGCTGACAACGGATCGTGCGGATGAATGGTCCAGGTCTCAACCGCTTTACTGCCTGACCTTAAGCCATGACTCACATCCAGTGACTCGCCAAAATCATTGTCGATTACCGTTGTCATCATGCCTGTTTGTTTATTGGTGCTGGTATGTCTGGTGGAACTTGACTGACGCAGTGTATCGACTTGCCAGCCGGGCGCGCTGACTGGTGCCTCAAAGCTTGTGTTGTCAGTTGTCGACTGTTGTCGTTCCGGCAGCATCAAGCTGGCGCCGCTGAGTGTTAGCGTAGCGGCAATTGGAGAAGGCCAGATAAATGGCCAGTAAGTGGTCGATAAGGCAATGCGGAGTTTATGGCCTGATGCTATGCGGTAGGCGATTTGATCCAGAATCACTGTGGCGTTGCAGGTTTCACCGGCTATCAGTAATGAAGGTGACTCTGCGGATTCCCGGTGGGCCAGGTTCAGTACCCCCATCGTAATCAGCGCAGAGGTACCATCAGGTCTGATGTCGCACAGACGAACCGCTATAAAGGCCTGTGGCTGATCACTTTGAAACTCAATTGCCAAGGTAGGGGCGCCGACTATATCGACGTCTTTTGTGAGTGCTGCGCTGTCGAAACAAACTGATAGTTTGTCATCCTGTGTTTGATCGTCAGGCAGTTCCGGGCCAAATGTAAACGGGAAATACTCTCCTGTGTTGCTGCCGCAGGTTTGTGGCGATGCGATTTCAGTGAACAGTTGTGCATTGTCTGATTGAGTTAGCTCCGCGATGCCTTTGTTAGCACCGCCAGACAAAAACCATTGAGTGCGGGTTATATTCGCAGACGGGAGCTGCGCTTCGTTTATCCAGCGGCCCGGACGCTCGTCAACCCATCGTTTGGGCTTTACACTATCCATTAACCACACGCGATAGTCAGGCTCGCGCTCCACGCCGGTGCTTATATTTTTTAGCCAATGATCCCACCATCGTTGCGCTTCCTGTAAAAAGCCGATTGCAGGTTGCGGCTCGGCGTAATGCGGGTACTTATGTATCCATGGACCGACGATGCCTTTCACTGGCGCGTCTAGATTTTCAACCAGGTGTGCAATGGTATTACGATATCCGTCGTGCCATCCGCCAATTGATAACACGGCAGTTTCTATGGCGCCGTAGTTTTCACAAACCGATCCGTGTTTCCAATAATCGCTGCGTGTTTGCTCGCGTAGCCAGATGGAACCCAGAAACGGTTGATTGTTGAGTCGGTACAGCCACATCTCTTTGTATTGCGTGCCAACCAGCTGCGGGTCGGGTGGTGGCGATGAATACGACAGCATGTTGGTTGCCCAGCCGATATTTTCGTTTAGCAGGCAACCGCCCTTGTAGTGAATATCGTCGGCAAAGCGGTCGACGGTTGAACACAGAGTGATAATCGCTTTGAGTCCTGGCGGTCGCAGGGCTGCCACTTGTAGTGAGTTAAATCCGCCCCAGGAAATCCCCATCATGCCGATGTTGCCGTCACACCATGGCTGCTTGCGTAACCAGGCGATAACATCGCACGCATCCTGCAGTTCCTGTTCGGTGTATTCATCTGTCAGCAGTCCTTCGGATTCACCTGATCCGCGCATGTCTGTGCGAATGCAGGCATAGCCATGTGCCGCCATCCACGGATGGGTCAACTCGTCGCGATGCACGGTGCCGTCGCGCTTGCGGTAGGGAAGATGTTCCAGAATGGCTGGCACCGGGTGCTTTTCGGCGTCTGCCGGCATCCACACCCGGGCGGAAAGTTTGCAGCCGTCCGGCATCGGCACCTGCAGGTGTGGCTGTTCGGTAACTTCTCTGAGCGGGGGAGTTTCTGCCGCCATGGGATTGTCTCGTTATAATGCCGTACGGGTTCAGCGGGGCAAGCTTGCAAATGCCGGGGATTTCTGTCGAAAACAGGCTCGAATTCACGCAGCAGGCAAACGTCACATGCAAGCATTGCCAAAGTGGTCAACATCGTCAATGCTGAACGTTCAAATTTCAAGGGGCAATGTCGCCTCGTCACTGGAGGATTTAACGATGGCAAATTCACTGGAACAGCTGAGCAGGCTG
Organism: uncultured Granulosicoccaceae bacterium; assembly: GCA_938008205.1. GTDB lineage: Bacteria > Pseudomonadota > Gammaproteobacteria > Granulosicoccales > Granulosicoccaceae. Next base: position 5,934 of record CALLLY010000017.1, on the reverse strand, counting down.
GTTTCTAGCGGCGAAATCACTCGCCGAACCTTTATGAAACGTGCCGCGGCGCTAGGGGCCAGTGCCGCGCTTTCGAGTCAGGTTCTAAGCTCTGCAGCCTATGCGGACGAGCCGGTGACCGGGGGTGTGCTCAAGATCGGGTCCTCAGGTGGTGAGTCCACCAACAGCCTCGATCCGGCCACATCAGCCAGTGCGGTGCCGTTTCTCAACGGACATCAGTGGGGTGATCTGCTGGTAGATATTGCCGACGACGGCAGTATTGAGAATCGCCTGGCAGAAGAGTACGGCTCGTCAGCCGATGCCAAAACCTGGACGTTTAAAATCCGCAAAGGAGTGGAATTCCATAATGGTAAATCACTGACTCCTGAAGATGTGATAGCGACCCTTGAGCGTCATTCCGGTGAAGAAACCAAGTCCGGAGCGCTGGGGGTTATGCGCGGTATCGACACCATGAAGGTCGATGGAGACAACGTCGTTATCGGGCTGAAAGATGCCAACGCTGATCTTCCGTTCCTGATGGCCGACTACCACCTGGTGATTCAGCCCAACGGCGGCAAAGACAAGCCGGATGCGGCCATAGGCACCGGCCCGTACAAAATGATGGTTAACGAGCCGGGTGTAAGGCACGGATACGAGAAAAACCCGAATGACTGGAAATCAGATCGTGGCTTTGCTGATCAGGTAGAAATTCTGGTCATTAATGACGACACCGCTCGCGTTGCCGCACTGCAGTCCGGTCAGGTGCATATGATCGAGCGTGTACCACCGAAAATTGTCGAGCTGGTAAAGCGCATTCCCAATGTTGAAATTAAATCAGCACCAGGTCGTGGTCACTACGTATTTATTATGCACGCCAATACCGCGCCGTTTGATAACAACGATCTGCGTATGGCGCTTAAGTACGGCATTAATCGTCAGGAGATGGTCGACAAGATTTTATTTGGCTACGGATCTGTGGGTAACGATATGCCAATCAATGCCGCGTACCCGATGTTCTCTGATGATTTCGAACAGCGTGAGTACGATCCTGACAAGGCAGCGTTCCACTTCAAGAAGTCCGGTCATAGCGGTGAAGTGCTGCTGCGCACCGCCGATGGTTCTTTCCCTGGTGCGGTCGATGCTTCGCAGCTGTTCCAGCAAAGCCTGGCTGGTGCCGGTATCAAGCTCAACGTGAAGCGCGAACCGAATGATGGGTACTGGTCTGAAGTCTGGAACAAACAGCCGTTCTGTACTTCCTACTGGGGTGGCAGACCGACACAGGATCAAATGTACTCCACAGCCTACTTGTCTTCAGCCGACTGGAATGACACGCGCTTCTTTAACGACGATTTCGACAAGATGTTGCTGGCTGCCAAAGGTGAACTTGATGCTGGCAAGCGCAAGCAAATCTATCGGGACATGGGCAGTATTGTTCGTGATGAAGGTGGTTTGATCTGCCCGATGTTTAACGACTGGGTAGAAGGCGTTTCAACTAAAGTTGGTGGCTGGGCGGTTAATTCGAATCAGACCATGATGAATGGTCAGGCGCTTTCGCGCTGCTGGTTAAAGGCATAGCCCTAAACCCTTAAATGCCACAACTGCTAAAACTGATTGCCCAGCGCATAGCGCTGGGCGTGTTGCTGCTGCTTGCCGTCTCGGTACTTATTTTTATGGGTACGGAGATCCTGCCGGGTGATGTAGCGCAATCCATACTCGGACAATCTGCCACGCCGGAAGCACTGGCCAACCTGCGGCGTGATCTGGGTCTTAATGAACCGGCGGTAAAACGCTACTTCAGTTGGTTGTGGGGGTTGTTGCATGGTGATCTTGGTACGGCGTTAACCAACGGCGCAGATATCGCCTCGTCGATTGGCAGCCGTTTGTTCAATACGATGTTTCTGGCCTCTGTAGCCGCGTTAGTATCGGTGCCGCTGGCGCTGGTGCTTGGCATGCTTGCGGTACGCTATCGCAATCGCTGGCCGGACAAACTGATATCTGGTTCTACGCTGGCGTTTATTTCACTGCCGGAGTTTTTTATCGGGTATTTGTTAATTTATTTTGTTGCGGTAAAGCTTGGCTGGTTTCCCAGTGTGGCCACTGTGTACGATTCAATGAGTTTTACTGAACGTCTTTCGGCAGTCGCGTTACCCGCTACAACGTTAACGCTGGTGGTGCTTGCGCACATGATGCGTATGACGCGCGCTGCTATTTTGAATGTTATGCAATCAGCCTACATTGAAACTGCAGAACTGAAAGGACTTTCTGCGTTAAAGATTATTTTTCGTCATGCGTTTCCCAATGCCATTGCCCCGATTGTTAATGTGGTCATGCTTAACCTCGCCTATCTGATTGTGGGCGTTGTAGTGGTAGAAGTTATTTTTGTTTATCCGGGTATGGGGCAATATCTGGTTGATCATGTCTCAAAACGTGATGTGCCGGTGGTGCAGGCCTGCGGATTGGTGTTTGCGGCTTTCTATATTTTTCTGAACATGGCGGCAGATATCATTTCGATTATCAGCAATCCGCGATTAAGACACCCCAAGTGAGGCATCGGTAGCGACCATGTTTTATCGTATCCCGCTGAGTGCCTGCCTTGGTTTACTGATAACCGCATTGTTTTTAATTGCCGCTGTGTTTGCACCGTGGCTGGCGCCTTACGGCCTGACTGAAATTGTCGGTGGGGTCTGGGAGCCGATGTCATCCACCTTTTTGCTGGGTACTGACAACCTCGGGCGGGATTTACTGTCGCGTATGATCTACGGCGCGCGCACAACAATTTTTATAGCAGCCATGGCAACCCTGCTGTCATTTACGCTGGGCTCTGTGCTGGGGTTGCTCGCTGCAGTTATTGGTGGCTGGTTTGATCAGTTGCTGTCGCGGTTTGTCGATCTGTTAATGTCTATCCCTACTTTGATATTTGCACTGGTGGTGTTGTCAGTTCTGCCGGGTAATCTGATCACACTTATTCTGGTCATGGGCATACTCGATTCCACCCGTGTCTACAGACTGGCGCGTTCTGTGGCTGTAGACATCAATGTGATGGACTTTGTTGAAGCGGCCAGGCTCAGAGGCGAAGGGCGCTGGTGGGTGGTGTTTAGAGAAATACTGCCAAATGCGCTGTCTCCGTTGGTGGCAGAGCTCGGCTTGCGATTTATCTTTCAGGTGTTGTTTCTGTCAGCGTTGTCGTTTCTTGGTTTGGGTATTCAGCCACCCGAAGCAGACTGGGGCGGCATGGTAAAAGAAAACAAGGACGGCATTATTTTCGGTATTCCGGCTGCGTTAATACCGGCAGCTGCTATTTCCATTCTGGCGATCTCGGTAAATCTGATAGCCGACTGGATTCTAAATCGCACCACTGATCTGAAGGGAGGTCGCAGTGGAAGCTGATACCGCTTTGCTGCAGGTTCGCAATCTTCAGATTGGTGCGACGGTGTATCCGCCGGATGCCAAACCACATGATATTGAAATAGTGCAGGGAGTTTCTTTTGATTTACCCAAGGGCAGGGTGCTGGGTCTGATAGGTGAATCCGGTGCCGGTAAATCGACTATTGGACTGGCGTCCTTGGCTTATGGTCGCGGCGGTGTTCGCATAACCGGTGGCGAGGTACTGCTTAATGGCCACAACATTCTGGAGTCGGGAAAAAAAGCAATACGAGGTGTGCGTGGCAGTCAGGTTTGCTACGTGGCGCAGTCTGCAGCCGCTGCGTTCAATCCCGCGCATCGATTGATGGATCAGGTGATTGAAGCCGCACGCGAGCACAGCGGTGAAAGTAAAGCCGTGCTAACTCAACGTGCCGTAGCGTTGTTTGAAAGCCTCGGGCTACCCGATCCGCAGAGCATTGGTGATCGTTATCCGCATCAGGTGTCCGGTGGACAACTGCAACGCATCATGACCGCCATGGCGCTGTGCTCAGAACCTGATCTCATCGTGTTTGACGAGCCGACCACAGCGCTGGACGTTACCACGCAAATTGATGTGCTGGCGGCGATTCGCAATGCCATTAAGCAAACCGGTGTGGCGGCGTTATATATTTCACACGATCTGGCGGTGGTTGCACAAATTGCCGATGAAATGATGGTGCTTCGCAACGGTCTGGTGGTTGAGCACGGCACCACACAACAGATCATAGAATCACCGGCTCAGGACTACACCCGTGCACTGGTGAATGTGCGCGCTATTGAACATCCACAAGCAACCGATACACAAAAGCCGCTGCTGGAAGTTAATCATATTACTGCGAGTTACCCGGGCAGCCCTGAACCTGTGCTGCGGGATGTGTCTGTGCAGTTGCAGCCAGGGCACACACTGGCGGTGGTTGGTGAGTCCGGCTCTGGTAAATCTACTCTGGCACGTGTTATTACCGGATTGCTGGCGCCATCGCAGGGTAGCGTGGAATTCAACGGTACGCCGTTGTCCGCGGACCTGGCCGGTCGCACTCGTGACGACTTACGCCAGTTGCAAATGATTTATCAAATGGCTGATGTAGCAATGAATCCTCGCCAGACGGTTCGAACCATTATCGGCAGGCCACTGACGTTTTACTTTGGCTTACGTGGAAAGGACAAGTCTAAACGTATACATGAGCTATTGGAGTCTATAGAACTGGGCCCCGAATATGCCGATCGCTACCCGGCGGAATTATCCGGTGGTCAGAAACAGCGGGTATGTATTGCACGGGCACTGGCAGCCAAACCACAGCTAATCATTTGCGATGAAGTCACCAGCGCGCTTGATCCGCTGATTGCCGATGGCATATTAAAACTGTTACTCAACCTGCAGCAGCGTGAACAAGTGGCATATCTGTTTGTGACTCACGATATCGCCACAGTCCGCGCAATCGCAGATTCAATTGCGGTGATGTATCAGGGGCAGGTGGTGCGTTACGGACCAAAGTCAGAAGTGCTGTCGCCGCCATTCGATGATTACACAGATCTTCTGTTGTCATCAGTGCCTGAAATGCAGGTTGGCTGGCTGGATAATGTAATAGCTAATCGACGTATGGAAAGTGCCGGGCACTAGTGGGCCGCTTGATAAATAGGGTGATTAACTTTTTACAGTTACAGCCGTCAGTGCAAGGCGGAAAAGCGCAGGCATATAGGTCATACGTCGAGTTTTTCCAACGCAGCAATGGCGGCTGTAGCGAAGACAAAGTGTTATCTTATTTGTCAAGCGGCCCACTAGGTAAGCCGGGCACCAAGTAAGAAAGTGTAACCGCGAGGGCGCCATGAAAGTCGTTGTTGCCGTTGAAGACAGCTTACCGAATAGATATGTGAGTAAACAGCACACCCCTGCGCTTTGGCATTTGATTCAAAGCCATGGTGGCTGGAGTGAACACGGCGGACACTCCGTTCTGGCTTCATCAACGTACCCTAATCACGCCACCTTTGTGACCGGCGCAGATGTTCAGGGGCACCGGATATTTACCAACAAAATCTGGAATGGTGAGTCATTTATCTGCTCGTCCACTGTTGGCCCTGCAGTAGAGACCATTTTCGATGTCGCTAATCGCAGTGGATTAACTACCTCTGCCGTGCTCGGAGATCAGACCATGGTTGGTGTGATGGCAGCGCAGCGGGCGGAGATTTACTGGCCGCCTGTTGGTGGACTGCCACAAGGTGTGGCAACCGATACCCTCGGTTATGCAGCCAATAGTGTGGTACTTGCAAAACTGCAGGAGTTAAACGCGTTGTCTGCCGATTTGTGTCTGGTGCATATGAATGAGCCAGACTCTGCATTACATGTGTACGGACCAGAGGCGGAAGAGACGCTCGCTCAAATACAGCGTTGTGATCAGGATCTTGCCGCGTTAGTGGAGCAGTTACAACCAACCTGGGACGACACCGTGTTGTTTGTATTGAGTGATCATGAGCAGGAGACTATAGATCAATCACAACCTGAACTATATATCGACACGCTGCTCAGTGCTGCAGGCTTAGCCGGCCATGGTCATAACG
>CALLLY010000016.1 GCA_938008205.1 uncultured Granulosicoccaceae bacterium | reverse complement strand
GGGGTTACCGGAGGCTGTCAGGCAAATGCGACAACTCATGCGTGAAGCACGACAGCAGTCCGTATAACCCGATGATTATCGGCAACGGTATAGATCTGGTGCGTGTTTCCAGAGTCGAATCTGTATTCGAGAAACACGGCAGGCGATTCGCAAGCCATGTGCTACATGAAAAAGAATTCCCCGAATTTGAAAAAGCCGCCAATCCGATTCGGTTTCTGGCCAAACGTTTTGCGGTAAAAGAAGCTGCAACCAAAGCACTGGGTACCGGGCAGGCACAGAGCGTTTTGCTCAGGCATTTTTATGTGGTGCACAATGAACATGGCAAACCGTTATTGCATGCCGATAGCAAGGCACAGGAAATATGCGACAGCCTGGGGGTAAATGCCATGCATGTCAGCATTTCCGATGAAGATGAATACGCTATCGCTAACGTGATTCTTGAGAAAGTTTCGTGAGTGAACAACTCCCGCACAGTCCTTACGATAAAATCGGTGGAGAAGCGGGTGTTCGCACATTGGTTGATCGGTTCTATGATTTGATGGATTCAGAGCCCGATGCAAAAGTTATCAGGCAAATGCATCCGCAGTCGCTGCGCAGCTCCCGACAGAAACTGTTCGAGTTTTTAAGCGGTTTTCTGGGTGGTCCACCAATCTACATAGAAACACACGGGCACCCGAGGCTGCGTATGCGCCACCATGGTTTTGCCATTGATGAGGCGGCCCGGGATAAATGGTTACACTGTATGCATCAGGCGCTGGAAGAACAGGTTAAAGATCCGATATTGCTCATGCAGCTCAAAGCGAGCTTTACACGTACGGCAGATCACTTAATCAATGTTGAGCCTGCCAGTGAGTGAATTTAAACTGCATCCGCGTTTGCAAGCGGACACGCTATTTATTGCAGACCTTTCGCTGTGCCGGCTGTTACTGGTTAACGACAACCAGTACCCGTGGACTTTACTGGTGCCGCGCAGGCCGGACTTAAAAGAGGCTCATCACCTGAGCCCAAAAGACCAACAGCAGTTACAACTAGAATCCAATACGCTGTGCCGTGCCATGGAAAGTCTGTTCTCACCAGATAAACTTAACGTCGCTGCTATTGGCAACGTCGTGCCACAACTGCATATACATCATATTGCACGCTTTAAAACCGATGTCAGCTGGCCTGCCCCGGTCTGGGGTGCGCTGCCAGCAGTGCCATATTCCCAATTAGAAAAAACACAGCTAGTCACACAATTGCAAAACGCGATACAAACATCGTAAATACCTGGCAGTCTCACACTCGTTAATAACGCTGTTTAGCCCGGAGTAGTTGTGGCAAATTTAGTTCTTTATGTGGTGACCGTACTGATTTGGGGTACCACCTGGTACGTAATCAAGCTGCAGCTCGGTCCGGTGCCCGAAAGCTGGTCAGTGGCCTGGCGTTTTTTTATCGCAGCGGCTGCCCTCGCCTGTTGGCTTGGACTTAGGGGTCGACTGGTCGACTTACCACGCGGACGTAACCTGCTATTCGTCTGTGCTCAGGGACTGATGTTGTTTTCACTGAACTACTGGCTGTTTTATCTGGTATCGAATCATCTGACTACCGGATTGGTTGCCGTGATCTTTTCTCTAATCACGATTATGAATATCGCCAATCAGTTTGTGTTTTTTAAGGTACCGGTGAACCAACGCACATTGATAGCAAGCCTGATCGGGATTACCGGACTGGTCTTATTGTTTTATCCTGAGTTCAGCAATGTCGAGGCTTCCGACAATATTGTCTACGCGATTGGCCTGGGTATTCTGGCCACGTGGTTTGCGTCACTTGGCAACCTGATATCGCTGCGCAACACCAAAGCCGGATTACCGGTTATGCGCACCAACATGATTGGCATGTTTGCAGGAGCGGTATGCATGAGCATCATTGCAATTGGTAGTGGTGACCCTGTGGCAATAGAACTTACCCCGACGTACCTCGGTGCACTGCTGTACCTTGCGATTTTTGGCTCAGTGATCGCGTTTGGCTGTTACCTGACACTGATCCATCGTATCGGTGCAGACAAAGGCGCGTATGCCGGTGTGGCATTTCCGGTGGTGGCGCTATTGATTAGCACCTGGCTTGAAGACTACCGATGGACAACTCCTGCCATTGCAGGAGTCTGCCTGATTGTACTTGGTAATGTAATGGCACTCACAAAAGCGCGCGTCTGACTGTCTGTCCTGACTTACTGCATGCACCACATCGCACTGTTGCCAAGGCAATAAGCGCTTAACGGGAGGCTGGGAGTTTTTATCAGCTACCCGAGACTTTCCATTCGTATTCTGGTGACCTTACCATCAACACTTTCGAGCGCTTCTATTTCTGCAATCGCTCGCTGCATCGCGCCTTCGACAATCTTGCGAGTTAACAGTATCACCGGTACACGAGTTGATCCCTGCTCCGGTTCTTTTTGAATAATCGCTTCGATACTGATCTGCTCGTCTCCGAGAATCCTGCTGACATCCGCCATCACACCCGGCTTGTCTTCTACCAGTAACCGCAAATAAAACGACGTTTCAAATTCATCCGAACTTACGGTGCGTGTTTCGTTCAGGGAATCGTGCTGAAAGGCCAGAGACGGCACTCGATTATCTACTGAGGCAGAGGCAAGCCTGACAACATCCATAACGTCGGCAACCACACTGGAACCGGTCGGTTCAGCCCCGGCACCGGCACCATAGTAAAGCGTGGGGCCGACAGCATCTGCCTGTACCAGCACTGCATTCATCACACCGTCAACGTTGGCAATCAAGCGGCGCTCCGGAATCAGGGTGGGATGTACCCGCAACTCGATACCGTTGCCGGTATTGCGTGCGTAGCCCAAATGCTTGATGCGATAGCCCAGTTCCTGCGCGTAAGCCGTGTCAGCCTGCGTAATATGGCTGATGCCTTCGGTATATACCGCATCAAACTTCAGCGGTACGCCAAACGCAATTGAAGCCAGAATAGTCAGCTTGTGGGCTGCATCTATCCCTTCCACATCAAAGGTTGGGTCGGCTTCGGCGTAACCCAGCGCCTGCGCTTCGGCCAGCACATCGTCAAAGTCACGCTGTTTGTCACGCATTTCAGTGAGGATAAAATTACTGGTACCGTTAATGATGCCCGCCAGCCACTGAATGCGATTACCGGCAAGCCCCTCACGGATCGATTTGATCACAGGAATTCCGCCCGCAACGGCTGCTTCAAAAGCGACGCTGACCCCGTGCTCGCGAGCTGCTTCAAACAGCTCATTACCATATACCGCAATTAGCGCCTTATTGGCGGTGACCACATGCTTGCCATTTGCAATGGCCTTTAACAGCAGACTACGCGCTGGCTCATCGCCACCCATGGCTTCAACAATCACATGAATATCAGGATCATTAACGATCTGTTCGGCGTCAGTGGTGAGCGTAATACCAGTCAGCTCAGGCGCCAGCGTTCGCGAAGTATTTCGCACCACAGCGCTCTTGACCAGAATATCTCTGCCAGTTCGGCGGTTGATCTCAGCAGCGTTGCGCACCAGTACTGTCGCGGCACCCTGGCCGACAGTGCCAAAACCTAAAAATCCTACATTTACAGAGTTCAATTGCTAACGCGCTCCGATGACGGCGGGTAAAATATGATCCAATCCATCACAACCCGAAGTGGGCTGCGGCGGCGTGGCGGGCTATTATAACCAACGTCACAGCAATTGAACTAAAACATGAAATTCACCCTGGACAAACCACAAGGGGAGTTCGTTTTCAGCAACTATGGAGACGGATTTTTAACCGTGAATGACCAGTCTCACAGCAACCACCTGGTGATCTTCCCGGACCATCTGGAGCCATGGTCGGTAGCCACGTTTGATCAGCTCACTGCCGATCATTTTGATATTTTCGTCAAACGAAACCCTGACGTCGTGATCCTGGGTACCGGCGTCCGGCAGCAGTTTCCACCGGTCGAGCTGCGCCGCGAACTGGTCAGGCGCAAGATACAACTGGACATTATGGATACACCGGCTGCCTGCAGAACCTACAACCTGCTGGTGTCGGAAGACCGTGACGTCGGGGCAGCCATTTTTATGATCTAGGAACTGCGCACCAGGTGCGTAGCATCAAGGGCTAAGCGCACCCGACTAACAGGTGAAAGATTGCAGCGCGCTTCGCTTGCCAATGATACGCTGGCCCGGCTTGCGGCTGGCTTGCAAAGGCTTGAGATGAAATCCACCATCATAGGGAGATGCCTGCTTCGTTTCAGTCAGTGGCTCCCCGGCCGGCGCTAACGTGAGTTCCGCAGATTTAACCGGTGCTTTCAGCTTGCTTTCCTTAGTCATCTTCTTCGCTCTGTTGTTTCTTCGATGAAGGCATTGTTTCATTTTCGATACATATATTCTCAGAACTGAATCACATAAAGTACTCACCGCATCAGTTAAACCGTTTATGCGCTATTGCTAATGAGAATAATTCGCATTACTCTCTACGTTCTTGCAACGTAAGCGTGGCAGCTGCGATTTCGTCGGCTCCAGAATGAACACACTGACAATAAACAGCCAATCGCGAAGTCACTCCCTGTTGCCGGACTGGGGTACCGTTACCGGTATTGTCGTGGCGCTAATGATTTGCCTGCCACTGTTTGCCGTTATCTGGCTGGCGCTGTTCCCCGAAGAAAACATCTGGCCCCATCTTTTCTCAACTGTGCTGCCGCACTATGTCAGCAATACGTTGGTACTGATGTGCGGTGTGGCAGCCGGTACCTTAGTCGTTGGCGTATCCACTGCCTGGCTGGTCACCCACTACGAATTTACCGGACGCGGACTATTTGTCTGGTCACTCCTTCTGCCTTTTGCGGTACCCGCCTACGTTATTGCCTTTATATACACCGAATTGCTGGAATTCTCCGGTCCGCTGCAAACACTGCTGAGAACTGCTTTCGACTGGCAGGGGGCGGACGACTATTCATTCCCCGCTATACGTTCCATTGGCGGTGCTATCTGCATGATGGTGCTGGTGCTTTATCCGTATGTTTACTTGCTGGCACGCTCGGCATTTCTCGAGCAATCGGTATCACTCATTGAAGCAGCCGCCATGCTCGGCCACCCGCGACGCAAGAGTTTTTTCTCGATATCGCTGCCGATGGCGCGCCCGGCTATCGCAGTAGGCGTCGCGATGGCACTAATGGAAACACTGAACGACTTTGGCACCGTGGATTATTTTGCAGTTTCCACGCTCACGGTAGGTATTTTCGATGTGTGGCAGAACATGGGAAATTTAAGTGGTGCGGCACAGATATCCTGCCTGCTATTGTTCTTTGTGTTGCTGCTGTTATTTGTCGAGCGCCTGGGACGTAAACACCAGAAACTTATTCAACCGGCATCCAGTCGCTTTCGCCCTTCTCAACGCGTGCCACTGAAAGGCTGGCACCATGGCGCCGCCACGTTATGGTGTGCAATGCCCGTTGTGTTCGGTTTTGTGATTCCGTTTCTGCTGTTATGCCGCAACGCAATTCGATACTTCGATGTCTCATGGACGCCGGAGTTTCGTGAAATCGCCATCAATACCCTGCTTCTTTCCGCCTCTGCAGCGGTACTTGCGGTTTGTCTGGGTATCTTTCTGGCCTACATCACCCGCATAAAAAACAATCGCTGGCTTCTTGCCTGTGCAAGACTCGCAAGCTGCAGCTACGCACTTCCCGGTGCCGTTCTGGCGCTTGGCATCCTGATACCGTTTGCCGCCATCGATAATCAGGTCGATAGCTTTATGCGTGAGCGATTCAACATCTCTACCGGTTTGATATTAAGCGGCACGGTGTGGGTGTTGTTGTCCGCCTATGTCGTGAGGTTTTTGGCGGTGGCTTTCGGATCGGTAGAATCCAGCTTGTGCAAAATCACACCAAGCATGGACATGGCCGCCCGATCACTGGGTGAAAAACCCTTATCCATGCTTTGGCATGTTCATATACCACTCATGCGCAGCGGCATCGTAACCGCGCTACTGGTGGTTTTTGTGGATTGCATGAAAGAGCTGCCGGCTACACTGTTGCTACGGCCGTTTAACTTTGAAACGCTGGCAACGCACGTTTATCAATTAGCATCGGATGAGCTCATAGAACAAAGCTCACTGGCAGCGTTATTAATCGTACTCACCGGGCTGATCCCGGTTATTGTACTGAGCCTGACACTTGATCGAGGTAACTCACTGGTGCATCAGCAAGCAGATACTGCTAACCCTAAAAGTGTGCAGTAACACCAACATAAGCGCCTTCAAGCGTGGCATCAGAGTTCCAGTTATCCAGATCATCGATGCTGATACTCAGTCGGCGTAAACCACCCTGTATACCAAAATCTACCGCTGGCAGCAGATCAACTTCCAGATGCAGATATGCTTCCAGATCAAGCAATTCACTTTCCTGAAACCCAATACCGTTACCCCTGATGCCGGCGGCCAGTCCGGTAAACGGCAGGTCAACACGCAGATGTCCGTACAGCATCGGGATAGTGTGTGAAAGCTCAACCTCATCCGACTGGGCGGTGGCGGTCTCTTCGGCGGTAATAAAACCATCGAGCATGCGAGCCGTCAGGCCTAGATCAACTGTGACCCAGTTGTCCAGCAATTCGTAGTACAGCGTGGCGTCTTTCATGTCGACATCAAGCTGCGCATCGACCTGGCCATTCAGGGTTATCAGTCCTGCAAGCGTACCGGAAGCCGATTCAGATCTGCCCGACCAGTTAACCTGTGTACTTCTGACCATGATATTCGGCACCAGTGGCACAAAATGCTCCAGCGCCAGATAGAACGATGTACTGTCCGAGTCGCCACCTTCGAAATCACCCGAAAAGTCGAAGCTGTTCTCGCTCTGGCCGATGGTGCCGTTGGCCTCCGGTTGCCAGAGATTGGCACCGGCGTAGAGCCCGAAAATCGTATCTGATACTGCAATCGGGCTGCTTAGCGCACAAACAAGCAGCACCGCGAGTTTTGCGCTGGAACGTTTAAACAATGCGGGAATCATTTCCATTCTCTGGTAACACAGTTGCGGATGATTGACTGCGTCTATTCCATGTTTGTGCCACATTCCCCGGTACCAACGTGTACCGGTGGCAATGTGGTGCTATGCCTGGTTGCTGCGCAACTCGGCAATAAACTGGTCAGACTCGGCAATCGAGCGATTCATTTCCCTGATCAGGATGGCAATATCCTCCTGCAGCGACGCAAACTCACCTTTCAGTGAACCAATGGCCTGCGCATTCAGATTATGTTTCAAAAAAAGCACGTTGTCGCGGAAGGTTGCCAGCACCGGCTGCATGCTCGCCTCAGACCTGCGCATGGTCGCCAGCATACCGTCATAGCGTGTGCGAGTTGCACGAAGCTGATTCGAACTGCTGCGTTTAAATTCGGGGTTGGTGTACTGATCGATCTCAGCCGCCCACTCCTTAAACAACGCCGCAGCAACCGCATCAACACTGTTGATACGGTCGGTGACTTCCTGAGCTGCCGCTTCGCTGTCTTCGTATTCGGCACTTAGTTTGTCATATGCCTGTTTCAGATCGGTGTTCTGCAACGCCACAATGGAACCGAACTGTTCCAGAGCGTCTTTGAATTCTTCCTGTGCATCCTGTTGCGAATCACGCGTATTCTCTACACGACTAACCAGAATATCGCGCTTGTGAATTCCGGCCTTTTCCCAGGCATTGTAATAAGTAGAGGCACAGCCACTTAACAGCGCGGTGACTGCCGTGAGTAAGGTGGCCCTTTTTGCAAGATGGATCATTAAACCTTTCCTGATTTCGTTGCCGCTATTATCGTGGCTTGACGTTTGAGCCTCAACCGCCTGCCTTTGTCGTAATCTTAAAATTCACAGAATTGCCGGTTCCTGTGACAATTCTTGACTGATTATGGGGATGCCCGCAACGCACGCCAGTTTCATGCCGCCAACTTCACTAGATATGTCTGCAGGAAGACCTCAAACCTCACGGTCAATGTGACACGTGGAAAGTGCATTCAGAGCATTAAGGTAAGCCACCGCGTCAGTCTTATTCGGCAGATCTTTAAATTGCGATTCAAAACCATACCCACCCAGCAGGCCACCGGTGTGCACGAGTAACAATCGGCTTCCCTGCGGCAAATGATCCGTAAATGCACGGGTAAGACACTGCTTAAACACCTTACCGGTATAGACCGGGTCCAGCACAATTCCGGTACCTGCGTAAAACTCCACAATAAAGTTTAACAGGGGTTCATTGACGGATCCGTAGCGTGGTTTCACCGGATCGGTAAGTCGCCAGTGTGCACGACCATCTTCTTCCAGCCAGCTGACTACATTCGCCTGAACTTTATCATCACGCACTACCGGCAATCCGATCACTTCTATGTTGCTCGGTATTTTGCGCACAATGCCAGCCAGTGTCGCACCAGTCCCTACCGGCAACGCAACTGCCGTCGGATCAAACCCTGATTCAACAATCAGCTCCGCAATGGACTCGCAGCTCGATACCGCCGCAATGGTAGAGCCACCCTCCGGCAACCAACGATCACAACCCAGAGTTGCCGACAAATGTTCAGCAAACTGCGGATCATCCCGCAGGCGATATTCTGCTGGCGAGATAAAGTGCAGTTGCATACCGTACCGACAGGCCGACCGCAACAACAGATTGTCAATTGGCACCGACGATCGGACCACCCCGACGCTACCCACACCATGCTGCCAGCAACGAAATGCCAAAGCATGCAGGTGATTGGACCAGGCACCGCCAAAGCTCATCACACGACGACAGCCATCACCAGCCATCTGCTCAACCAGCGGCGCCAGTTTGAAGGCCTTGTTGCCAATACCGCCTTGTGTCAGAAGTTCAGTACGCAGCACGCCAACATCGAGCGATTCACAGCCGTGCCAACGTTTATCCAATTCAGTCACATATTCCATCGAACCCTGCAAAAATTCTGATTGTCGCGCTTCGCCCGAACAAACAACAATTTGTTAAATAACAAGCATCTTACCCGCTTTGTTAACACAATCACTTCAGTAGCTACAGCAAGTCGCCCATCAAGGTTCCCGTCCAACGCCGATAACGCCCTCAGAATTGACTGAGGTCAGCGCGGTTTGTGACCTGTTAGAA
>CALLLY010000015.1 GCA_938008205.1 uncultured Granulosicoccaceae bacterium | reverse complement strand
CGGTGCGCAAAACATGAATGCCAGTGAGTATGAACAGCATCTTGCACAAACGCAGGGTGTGGTAATCAAGCACTATTTGCAACCACAGCGTTTTATTGCAGGCAACTCAGGGCGGGTAGCGTCCGTTGAGTTTGCGCAAATGTCTGTAGTTGACGGTAAGCTGGTAAGCACTGCAGAAGTGACTACTGTGGATGCGAATCAGGTGTTTATGGCGATTGGACAAACGTTGCAACCTGCATCGCTTGCCGGAGTGTCATTGGAAATGCAGGGCAACCGCATAGTTGTCAATGCTGATCGACAAACCAGTTACGAGACTATTTTCGCAGGTGGTGATTGCATATCCGGCGGTGACGATCTTACGGTCAGTGCAGTGCAGGATGGCAAACTCGCTGCTGAAGCGATTCACCGAAATCTGGCATCAAAGTAAAGGGATAACATGGCCGACCTCACTTCAACTTTCGCCGGTATTACCTCTCCGAATCCGTTCTGGCTGGCTTCAGCGCCACCGACCGACAAAGCCTATAACGTCAACCGCGCTTTTGAAGCCGGCTGGGGTGGTGTTGTATGGAAAACCCTGGGTGAAGATCCGCATATCGTAAACGTCAACGGGCCACGTTATGGCGTCGTGCACAGTGCCGACAGACGTGTTATGGGTATCAACAATATTGAGTTGATCACAGACAGACCGCTGCAAACGAACCTCGACGAGATTAAGCAGGTGAAAAAGGACTGGGCAGATCGTGCCATGGTGGTTTCATTGATGGTGCCCTGCGAAGAGAAAAACTGGAAAGATATTTTAAAGAAAGTAGAAGACACCGGGGCCGACGGCGTTGAACTTAACTTCGGATGTCCGCACGGTATGTCAGAGCGCGGGATGGGATCTGCGGTAGGGCAGGTGCCCGAGTACATAGAAATGGTGACACGCTGGTGCAAGGAAACCACTGCGATGCCCGTGATCGTGAAGCTGACTCCGAATATCACTGATGTACGATATCCGGCGCGTGCCGCCATGGCCGGAGGCGCTGATGCAGTATCGCTAATAAATACCGTAAGCTCTATAGTCAGCGTTAATCTGGATACCATGTCGCCGGAACCGTCAATTGATGGTAAGGGATCTCACGGCGGCTATTGTGGTCCGGCGGTCAAGCCGATTGCATTAAACATGGTTTCCGAAATCGCACGAGATACAGAAACCCGCGATCTGCCTATATCCGGAATAGGCGGGATAACCACCTGGCGTGATGCTGCGGAATTTTTAACCCTTGGCGCCGGCAATGTGCAGGTCTGTACCGCAGCAATGACTTACGGGTTTCGCATTGTTGAAGAGTTAGTCACTGGCTTAAGTGACTGGATGGATGAAAAGGAATTCACAAGTGTTGATGATTTTGTCGGGCAGGCTACCCCCAATGTCACCGACTGGCAGTATTTAAACCTGAACTATGTCACCAAAGCGGTAATAGATCAGGATAAGTGCATCCAGTGCGGGCGTTGCCATGTGGTGTGTGAAGACACATCGCACCAGGCGATTACGCAACAAAAGAATGGTGCACGCTTTTTTGAAGTAATTGATGAAGAATGCGTAGGCTGCAACTTATGCGTAAGCGTTTGCCCGGTTGAAAACTGTATTACTATGGAACAGTTAACCGCTGGCACCGACCCCAGAACCAATAGCAAAATCTCCACGGAATACAGCAATTGGACAACTCATCCGAATAACCCGATGGCAACCGGATAAAGGCAGCTTCAGGTGGGAGTCAGTCCATTAATAATAATAGTTTTTAATGTGTGTTCTGCGTTGCTGTGCAGTGTGTCGGGGTTGTCCCACAATATCTCAGTCTGTGCGCTGAAGTCGGCATAGTGCTGTGTGGCGGCCCATATGAGAAACAAAAGGTTCAATGGGCAAATCGCAGCAATGCGGCCGGTGTCGATCCAGTGCTGTATCACGGCACACTTGTTTTCCACCAGTGTTTTTAAGTCGGTGTGTAGAAATTCCCTGATCATGGGGGCACCTTGAAGAATCTCATTGGCAAAGAGTCGGGAGGCCTCCGGGTTATCACGGCTGAGTTGCAGTTTGGTTTTGGTGTAGGTCCATATTTGTTCAAACGGGTCACCATCGGGCCGCAGATCAATCAGAGGTGCCAGCCATGCAGATAGCGTGTTCTCCAGTACCTTTATATAGATTTCGTTCTTACTCTTGTAGTAATACAGCAGATTGGCTTTGGACATCTCCGCGCGTTCAGCAATCTGTGCCACCGTGCTGCCGCGATAGCCATAGCGTGAAAACACATCCAGTGCTGCTTCGAGTATTTTTTGTCGGTTGCGAATCTGTATACGAGAGGGTTTGTCTGCCGGTGCGTTTTTTCTTGAATTGGACATATGGATTCCGACAGCGATTTGAGTTTAGATCGTTGACCACAACGACAAGCTGGGATACGTTGGTCAACAAGAACAAGTATAGTGCTGTGAGCGCAACAGAGGGAAGTGCCAGTTGTCTGTTGCCCAACGCGCCTGGCACTACTGTGGCCCGGTATAGTGTCAACCATAGCGGCCAAATTACTGCGATCACGCATTCGCTTTTAGCAAGGGTTAATCATGTCTAAATCTATTACTCGGCCGAATAACCTTGAAGCGTTCTGGATGCCG
The DNA here is from genome assembly GCA_938008205.1 of uncultured Granulosicoccaceae bacterium. Taxonomy (GTDB): domain Bacteria; phylum Pseudomonadota; class Gammaproteobacteria; order Granulosicoccales; family Granulosicoccaceae. Next base: position 4,155 of record CALLLY010000015.1, on the reverse strand, counting down.
TTTACTGCAAACCGGCAATTCAAACAGACTCCGCGGATGATGGTGTCTGCGAAGGATATGCACTACACCACTGATGATGGTCGCCAGGTGCTGGATGGTACCGCGGGACTGTGGTGTTGCAACGCCGGCCACGCGCGTCCAAAAATCATCGAGGCGGTACAACAACAGGTAGCCGAACTTGATTATGCGCCTGCGTTTCAGCTTGGCCATCCCAAAGTGTTTGAGCTTGCATCAGAGCTGGTAGAAATCGCGCCATCGTCGATGAATCATGTGTTTTTTACCAACTCGGGTTCCGAGTCCGTTGAAACGGCATTGAAAATGGCCATTGCGTATCATCGGGTGCGCGGAGATGGCGCAAGAACAAGACTGATAGGGCGGGAGCGCGGTTATCATGGCGTGAACTTCGGTGGAATCTCTGTTGGCGGGATCGTTTCCAACCGCAAGATGTTCGGCACGTTACTGGGTGGCGTGGACCACATAAGGCATACGCACGACATCACTCGAAACGCTTTTACGAAAGGATTACCGGAACATGGTGCCGAGTTCGCCGATGATCTTGAACGATTAATTGCGTTGCACGATGCCTCGACGATTGCGGCGGTCATTGTAGAACCCATGGCCGGTTCCACCGGTGTGCTGATGCCGCCTAAAGGCTATTTACAAAGACTCCGGGACATCTGCGACCAGTATGGCATTCTACTAATATTCGATGAAGTGATTACCGGTTTCGGACGCATGGGTGGAGCCTTTTCGGCAGACGTGTTCGGTGTTGTCCCAGACATCATGACCACAGCAAAGGGTTTAACCAGTGGGGTGATTCCGATGGGTGCGGTGTTTGTTCGTGATGACATTCACGATGCATTCATGACGGGCCCTGAACATCTCATTGAGTTCTTTCATGGTTACACCTACTCCGGCAACCCGGTAGCGTGCGCTGCAGCGCTCGGCACGTTGGCAACATACCGTGAAGAGGGTCTATTGACACGCGCTGCAGAACTCGCAGGTTATTGGGAAGATGCTTTGCATTCGCTGCGGGATCTGCCGCACGTTATCGATATCAGGAACTATGGGTTGATAGGCGCTATTGAGCTTGAGCCAATCGCAGGTGAGCCAACCAAACGTGCCTTTACAGCATTTTTAAATGCTTTTGAAAACGATCTGTTGATCAGAACCACCGGTGACATTATCGCGTTGTCTCCACCGTTGATTATCAGTAAAGAAGAAATTGATTTTCTGTTTGATACGCTTGGCCGTGTATTGAAGAAACTCGATTAGACTGCACAAATCAGGCACCATAAAAACTCAACAGGGGGAACCATGACCATTTCCAGCAACATGAAAATCAACAGCGAACGCTGGTGGGATTCGATCATGGAGATGGCGGCAATCGGTCCGGGTATCGCGGGAGGAAATAATCGTCAAACCCTCACCGACGACGACGCCAAAGGCCGCGAACTTTTTCAATCCTGGTGTAATGCCGCCGGCCTTACCATGGGGGTTGATGAGATGGGTCCTATGTTCGCGCGTCGCGAAGGGTCCGACCCTGATGCCCTGCCTGTGTATGTCGGCAGTCACCTCGATACTCAGCCTACAGGCGGCAAGTACGACGGCGTGCTGGGTGTATTGGGTGGGCTGGAGATCATCCGCCAGCTCAACGACATGAATATCAAAACCAAACACCCGATTGTTGTGGTGAACTGGACCAACGAAGAAGGGACGCGTTTCGCACCCGCTATGGTGGCGTCCGGAGTATTTGCCGGTGTGCATACACTTGAATGGGCCTATGATCGTGAAGATGCCGAAGGTCTTAAACTCGGTGATGAACTCAAGCGCATTGGCTGGTGTGGTGACGAAAAGGTCGGCGCTCGTAAGATGAAAGCCTTTTTTGAACTGCATATAGAGCAAGGACCGATACTGGAAAACGAAAGCACTGACATTGGCGTTGTGACGCATGGTCAGGGTTTAAACTGGTTGCAGGTCACCGTCACCGGTAAAGAAAGTCACACCGGTTCCACACCGATGCCGATGCGAGTGAACGCCGGTTTGGGTATGGCAAGAATTACTCAGCTGGTTGACGAGATAGCCTGGTCTCACAAGCCGGATGCCGTCGGTGCAATTGGTCATTGCGATGTTTATCCGAACTCGAGAAACATTATTCCCGGTAAATGTGTATTTACCGTAGATTTCAGGCATCCGGATAAAGCCATCATCGATGATATGGAAGCACAGCTGCGCGAAGGGGCGACAAAAATCTGTGATGAAATCGGGTTAGGTCTTGAGATTGAGCAGGTTGGTGGTTTTGATCCGGTAGAGTTCGACGAGCAATGCGTTGCCTCGGTACGAAGTGCTGCCGAACGTCTTGGCTACAGCCATCGGAATATTGTGTCCGGTGCGGGACATGACGCGTGCTGGATAAACCGGGTTGCACCGACGGCAATGGTTATGTGTCCTTGTGTCGATGGCTTGTCTCACAACGAAGCCGAAGAAATCACACCGGCCTGGGCTGCCGCCGGTACCAATGTACTTTTTCATGCAGTGGTAGAAACTGCTGAAGTGGTCGAATAGGGGAAACTTATGTGTGCTGCAAAAACTAAAGTCATCGCAGGTGGAACGGTTGTTACCGCAGATCTAAGCTACAAAGCCGATGTGCTGGTCGAAAAAGGTCGTATCACCGCGATTGGTCAAAACCTCAGTGGTGATGAAAAGCTTGATGCTACCGGCTGTTACGTTATGCCGGGAGGGATTGATCCACATACCCATCTCGAAATGCCATTCATGGGCACCTACTCAACGGATGATTTTGAGTCCGGTACTCGTGCGGCACTGTCCGGTGGCACCACCATGGTTGTGGACTTCTGCTTGCCATCACCCGGTCAGTCACTACTTGAAGCGCGACAGATGTGGGATAACAAAACCTCTAAGGCGTCTTGTGACTATTCGTTCCACATGGCGATAACCTGGTGGGATGAACAGGTCTTCAATGAGATGGCCACCGTGGTCGATAGCGGCATCAATACCTTTAAACACTTTCTGGCTTATAAGGGCGCGTTGATGGTAGACGACGATGAAATGTTTTCATCGTTTCAACGATGTGCGGCCCTGGGTGCGATGCCGTTAGTACATGCCGAGAACGGCGATGTGGTTGCACAGATGCAAGCCAGGTTACTGGAAGAAGGTAACAACGGTCCCGAAGGTCATGCCTATTCGAGACCACCGGAAGTGGAAGGGGAAGCCGCTAACCGAGCCATCATGATCGCCGATATGGCGGGGGTACCGTTATATATTGTGCATGTGTCCTGCGAACAGGCGCATGAGGCTATCCGGCGCGCAAGGCAAAAAGGTATGCGAGTCTATGGTGAGCCACTGGTACAGCACCTCACGCTCGACGAATCAGAGTACTTTAATAAAGACTGGGATCACGCGGCCAGACGTGTCATGTCTCCTCCGTTCAGAAGTATCGAACATCAGGATGGGCTGTGGGCCGGATTGCAGGCGGGCAGCCTGCAGGTTGTGGCAACCGATCATTGTTCATTCACCACAGAGCAAAAACGTTTTGGCCTGGGTGACTTTACGAAAATTCCTAACGGCACTGGCGGACTGGAAGACCGTTTACCTGTGTTATGGACAAAAGGTGTGAACACCGGACGTTTAACACCGAATGAGTTTGTTGCGGTAACCTCAACCAATATTGCCAAAATTTTGAATATGTACCCGAAGAAGGGTGCCATTATGGAAGGGGCGGATGCAGACATTATTGTGTGGGATCCGAAACGCAGTAAAACCATTGCGGCTGACAAACAACAGTCTGCTATCGATTACAACGTGTTCGAAGGGATTGAAGTGACAGGCTTGCCGCGCTTTACCATGACTCGCGGTGTGGTGGCCGTTTCAGAAGATAATATTAATACACAGGAGGGCCATGGTGAATTTGTGGCTCGGGAGGCTTATCCTGCAGTCAATAAAGCGCTTTCGCAGTGGAAGGAACTCACCTCGCCACGCCCTGTATCTCGTGATCCGGCCAATATGCCGGCCGGAGTCTGATGACAGGCTCGTTAACGGCCGCGGATAACAAGGCCACCTCAAACACCATCACTGCGAGTAATCTGTCGCTGACGTTTGAAACCAATGACGGACCTGTTCATGCGTTGTCTGACG
>CALLLY010000014.1 GCA_938008205.1 uncultured Granulosicoccaceae bacterium | reverse complement strand
TCGAAGCCGTTGTTGAAACTACCGCCATTGCCAAAAGTATGTGCCTGGTTAACCAGTACACGCACTACATTCAGATCTTCAGCAAGTTCACGCGCTTCATCGTTGTTGCCGGTATGAATGCCAACCGAATGTCCCATACCCGCGTATTCAAGCAATTCTTGCAGCCGCGCTTTCGCCGCTGAATAATCTGCCGCTTTATACACCGTTAGCACCAGTGAAAGTTTTTCGTTAGACAGTGGATAATCGGAACCTACACCGGTTTCTTCAACCATGAAAAATTTTGCCTTCCTCGCCTCTTCCGGTAAGCCGACAACGTCCGCAAACACATTGGCATCTTTGGCGATCACATGACGATTCAACTTACCATCAACCCATAACGTGTCGATCACCATCTGTCTTTCTTCAGCGTTACACATATAACCACCGGCACGCTTCAATGCTTCTATGGCATCGTTGTAAACCGCGTCGACTATTGTTACTGAATTTTCAGAAGAACAACTGGTGGAGTTGTCGAATATTTTTGATGCACAGATTTTCGTTGCGGCTTCATCAAGATTGGCAGTCTCGGCAATCATCACCGCCACGTTACCTGCCCCTACCCCAATAGCAGGAGTACCACTTGAATAGGCTCGCTTAACATTGTTTTGTGAGCCGGTTACAACCACCAGATCACAATGCTCCATGAGTGCCTGAGTCATGGCTTTATTCACCGGCGGCGGCAGCATCTGAACAAGATCTGCCGGTAAACCGATGTTAGTCAGTTGGTCACGCATGTAGTTAACGGTTTTTAGCGTGGTCTGGAAACCCGCTGGTGATGCCGCGATGATCACCGCGTTGCGACCTTTAACCGCCATCATTGCCTTATTAACCGGTGTGGCTGCCGGATTGGTTGAAGGCGTTACTGCCCCAACCACACCAACCGGCTTGGCGTACTTGACCATACCGCGGCTTTCATTGCGTTCAATAACACCCACTGTTTTGGCACGCATAAGATCACGCAAAGTGCCGAAGGTCTTGCGAGTGTTTTTGGTAATTTTACTGTCAACATTGCCCATGCCGGTGTCTTCAACCGCAAGCTCGGCAAGCTCTTTGGCCCGACCCGGCTCGTAAACAGCCCACGCCAGTGCAGTAACGGCTTCATCTACCCTGGCCTGATCAGCGTGGGTGAGAGATTCCATGGCCACACGGCCGTTTTGCACAATTTTCGCGACAACGCTATTTGGATCGGCGTCTGAAGACATGTTTTATTCCTGCTCGAATGTTAACCAGTCAATGGTACCTGCCCAGTGGTCTGGCAGCAATCCACAGCCCAACAGAATGCGACGCAATTACCCGCTCAGGTCGAGACAATCTTCCTTAGATTTTGTGCGAAGTAGTCGATCTCGGATTCGGTATTAAAATAGTGCACGGAAGCACGTACCACCTCTGTCAATCCGCGCTGCACAAAAGACACCAGACTGCCGGAGCCATCAGATACAGAAACGTTAATACCCTGATTTGCCAGCTCGGTTTTCACCTGTGCGGGGGTTTTGTTCGCAACGGTAAACGTCACGATCCCACCACGCGCAAGACCTTCATCGGTAATCACCACGCCGTCAATGTCTTGCAGCTGATCCCTGAACTTATTCGCCAACGCGCATATCCTGCGTTGAATGGACGGCATCCCGTATGACATCGCATAGTCAATTGCCACACCCAGCGCCGCCTTACCGGCAAAATTCTGCTCCCAGTTTTCAAAACGCTTCGCATCCGGCCGGATCACATATTCCGTCGGAGAGATAAGGTCAGCGGCGTGCTGATCAAGCATCGGCGGATCGAGTTGTTCTATCAGATCCTTTTGCACGTAGAGAAAACCGGTCGCACGCGGGCCACGCAGGTACTTTCGACCGGTACCACACATCATTGTGCAGCCGATTTTTTTCACATCGAGTGCAACCTGCCCCACTCCCTGACAGCTATCCAGCAAAAACGGGATACCTGCAGCATTGGCTACCCTGCCAATCGCCGCAGCCGGATTGATTAATCCGCCGCCTGTCGGGATATGCGTCATTGAGATCAGTTTGACACGATCATCTATCTGGTTTTCCAGCGCCTGGATATCGACCTGACCATGCTGATCGTTTTCAATAAAAACCAGCTCCACACCAAAACGCTTTACACACTGGTTGTAGGCAATCACATTGCTGCCGTACTCTGCAATGGTTGTAAGAATTTTGTCACCGGCGTTAAAGCGGAAACTATAAAAGGCCATATCCCACGCACGAGTGGCATTTTCTATAAACGCGATTTCCTCACTTTCACAATTTAGCAATGAGGCAGTTGCCGTGTAAAAGTGCTCGAGCTGTGCGTGGTTGCGATCTGCGGTTTCGTAGCCTCCGGTCATTTCTTCCTGATCAAAAAATTCCCGAAACGCATCTGCTACCGGCGCCGGCATCAAAGATGAACCGGCATTGTTGAAATGCACAATGTCTTCACAGGCCCTGGTATCCTTGCGAGCTCTTTCTATATCGAAATCATCATTCATAGGCTTGTCCACACACTCCACAGTTCAGAAAACAAAGAAACCTCCAAAACACTCTCACTCATGTCACTGCTGCGCGTTGCTGGTATACAGGGTTATCCCATAGATTGTCACTTAAAACCGTTTCAAGAACATCGACTGCAGCTACTACGTCCTGCGTACCGAGGTACAATGGCGTAAACCCGAATCGCATGATGTCGGGCGCACGGAAATCACCAATCACATTGCGATCAATCAGCGCCTGCATCGCCGCGTATCCGTGCTCAAATTGAAAAGAAACCTGCGAACCACGCTCACCTGCATTACGCGGGCTGGCAAGCGTTAACTGCGGGCAGCGGGATTCGACCTCACTAATAAAAAGCTCACACAGCTCGACTGATTTGTTGCGAACATCCTGCAT
>CALLLY010000013.1 GCA_938008205.1 uncultured Granulosicoccaceae bacterium | reverse complement strand
CACAACTCCAGTGAGCAGTTTTCAGTGGTACATAACGGCATTATTGAAAATCACGAGCCGTTGCGTGCAGAACTGAAAAACAATGGTTACGAGTTTACTTCACAAACTGATACTGAAGTAATTGTGCATCTGCTGCATCGTGAAGTTGAAAAAGCCGGTGACTACCTCAAAGGAGTTCAGAACACCGTGGCGCTGTTGGACGGTGCCTATGCGGTTGCTATTTTGAATACGCAAATGCCCGATCGAATGATCGCAGTTCGAAAAGGTAGCCCGTTACTGGTTGGTCTGGGTGTCGGGGAGTTTTTCCTCGCATCAGATACTGCTGCACTGATTCCGGTCACGCAGGAATTTATCTATCTGGAAGATGGCGATCTGGTAGATATCTGTGAAAGCAAGCTTACCATTCTGGACGAGAGTGGTGCCGAGGTTAAGCGTCCGGTAAAGACTTCTACATTGTCTCTGGGGTCGGTAGACAAAGGTCCATACAAGCATTTTATGCTTAAGGAGATCTACGAGCAGCCAAATGCAGTTCGCGCGACTCTGCAGGATCGCATTACCGACACCAGCCTGCTTTTAAATGGCTTTGGTGATCTGGATCCGTCTTTGTTGAAACGTGTAGAAGCAATACATATTGTCGCCTGCGGTACCAGCTACCATGCCGGTCTGACTTCCAAGTACTGGTTCGAAGAATACACACAGACTCCGTGTAGCGTAGAGATAGCCAGTGAATATCGTTATAGAACCGTTGCGGTTCCGAAGAACACTCTGTACATCACGTTGTCGCAATCGGGCGAAACCGCTGATTCACTGGCGGCACTGGAAGAAGTGAAAAAGTCCGGACTGTATATGGGCACACTTGCCATTTGTAATGTGCCGGAAAGTACCCTGACCAGAGAAGCTGATGCCACTCTGCTAACCAAAGCCGGACCTGAAATCGGTGTTGCGTCTACCAAGGCATTTACCACGCAATTGGTAGCACTGCAGCTGGTGGCGCTGACCATGGCCAAAGCCAAAGAAACACAGACGGAAGCACAACGTGCTGAAATCATAAGAGCGCTGTATGAAAGCCCGATTACGATGGAGCGGTTGTTAGGTCTTGATCGGACTATCGAGCATCTGGCAGAACATTTTGTTGAAAAAGATCACGCCATCTTTCTGGGTCGTGGGCCGATGTTTCCTATTGCCCTTGAGGGGGCGTTGAAGCTTAAAGAGATATCCTATATTCACGCTGAGGGCTACCCGGCGGGTGAACTCAAGCACGGGCCTCTTGCACTGGTCGATAACGAGGTACCGGTTATTGCAATTGCACCGAACGACAATCTGCTGGAAAAGCTAAAATCTAACCTCGAAGAAGTGCGCACTCGTGGTGGTCAGTTGTATGTAATAACTGAAGAAGACACCGATATTGAGCCTGTTGACGGGTTGGAGCTGGTCAAGATACCGGGTTGCCCGGAAGCGGTTGCACCGCTGTTGCTGACTGTACCGCTGCAGTTGTTGTCTTACCATGTCGCAGTGATGCGTGGTACGGATGTGGATCAACCTCGCAACCTCGCAAAGAGTGTTACGGTAGAATAAAGTCCAGTCGATGTTCGCAGGCGCAAGGCCTGCGAGCATATTCAGCAGATCCCACGGGTTTTGCGACACACTTTATCCAATGGCTTCCGGTAGCCGGCTTATGAAAAACGCCACTCGACTTCGTTCTGCGTTGTATCTTCCTGCCAGTAACGCCCGTGCAATTGAAAAGTCCCGAACCATTGCGGCAGATGCGGTGATTTTTGATCTTGAAGATGCGGTCGCAGTAAACGCAAAGCAAAATGCCAGACAACAGCTGATTGACGCGTTTGAAACTCCGGACTTTGGTGGCAGTGTAACGGTGATTCGGTCTAACCCGATTAACACCGCAGAATATCTGAATGATCTGGACACTGTTGCAGCCTGCAATCCCGATGCGATTTTACTGCCGAAAGTCTCGTCTGTGGCTGACGTGGAAACTTTCGAGGCGGATGCCATTAACCGTGGTTATAAGCGCGAATGTAAAACCTGGTTCATGATAGAAACGGCCGCTGGTTTGATGAATCTGACAGAAATAGTCAAGGCCGGTCTTGACAGTCGATTCAGGCTCGAGTGTCTGGTGGTTGGACACAATGATCTGGCGCTGGATACTGGTGTCTCCCTTGCCGGTGGCAGAGATTATCTTCTTCCGTGGCTGATGCAGCTGGTGCTGCATGGCAGTCACTTTGGTATCGCAGTGCTCGATAGTGTCTATAACAACTACAAAGATACCGACGGCTTTGAGCTGGAAGCGTCACAAGCCAAAGCGATGGGTTTCGATGGTAAAACCCTGATTCATCCTACTCAGGTTGAGATAGGCAATCGAGTGTTCAGTCCGGGTGAATCCGAATTGCGGGAAGCCAGTGCAATCATAGCGGCATTTGAATCCGCTGAAAATGCAGATGCGGGTGTCATTAGCCTGGATGGTAAAATGGTGGAACGTTTGCATCTGGAGCAAGCCCGAAAACTGGTGAATCTGTACCGTGGTTAACTGCCAGATTTCGTCATTTTTCAACACAGCCGGCTAGATTGTCATCACCGGATGACTATTTTCTCGCTCTAGTATTCAGGGTGTCTTAACCAGGAGCGTGAAATATGTGTCAAATTAAAAAGAGCTGTATTGTACTTAAACTACAGGTACTGATCGGTTGCCTCGCTATTGCGGCACTGTATTCGTTTCTATAAGTTTGCTTTAACAAACCTTACCTGGATTTAGTATATTTTCAGGATCAAGGGTACGCTTAAGCATTTGCATCACTTTAATCTCCTCAGGTGTTCTGGAGTATTTCAGGTACTGTTTTTTCAATAGTCCAATGCCGTGTTCTGCGGATACTGAACCCCCGAGTTTTGCCAGAGGTTTGAATACCAGCTCGTTACATTGTGCATACCAATGGGTTTCTTTTTCATTAAAGGACTGGATTTTAACCGCCTGCTGTTGTGCATCGTGAATAAAATTTGCAGGTTCAGGTGCTATTGTTACATGAAGGTTGTTGTCGGCAAGGTGTCCGTAGGCGTAAACGATAACATCAGGCCAGAGTTCCCTGAGTTGTGTACGTAGATCATCGAGGTAGGATTGCATGGCATTGATTGGCAGACTGATATCGTAAATAAACAGTGGTTTATGGCGAAGCGTAATATCTATGTTTTCACGCACATTCCATATCTCGGCTCGTTGCGTCTGCGAACTGGCAATTACTGCATCTGCAATCAGTGCTTTCTCAAATGCTGCTTCCAGAGCCTGCATAAACTGGTTCTGATCGGATACTTCATTGGATCCTCGCGCTTCTATAATGGCGTAGGCGAAGTAGTCGTCTTTCAGAGGGGCCTTAACCGAGCCGGGTAAATTCGGGTTGGTCGTCAGGTGGTAGAAGTCATTCCAGAGTATTTCAAAGGCGTTTAGATTGGCGTTTAATGATTTTGAGATATGATCAAGCGTTGCTATCACCTGTTCGTAGTTATCGAATGCGACGAGCACCGTATTGCAAGTCGGTGTGTCGGGTCGTAATCTGAGTATCGCCCGTGTTACTACGCCAAGGGTGCCTTCGCTGCCGATGAACAGCTGTTTTAAATCATAGCCGGCATTGTTTTTCATCATTTTGTTGAGAGAGCTTAAAATTGTGCCATCGGCAAGTACTACTTCAAGGCCGAGTATCTGTTCGCGAGTCATACCGTATCGCAGCACTGAAAGACCACCGGCGTTGGTCGATATATTTCCGCCGATGGTGCACGAGCCACGTGCTCCCAAATCCAGTCCGTAGAACAGACCTGCTTCGATCGCTTTGTGTTGTGCATTTTGCAAAATACAGCCAGCCTCAACAGTCATCGTGCGATTAACCGCATCAACCGACTCAATTGCCTGCATGCGTTCCAGCGAGAGGATGATATCTTTATCGCAGGATTTCTCGCCATCTGCCAGCCCGGTTACCCCACCATGTGTGACCACACTTTGGCCGGCGTTGTGGCAGGCCTTAAGAATCTGACTGACTTCCTGTGTATTGGCAGGTTTGACCAGTGCCAGTGCCCGCATTGGTGAAGGGTCCCAGAAGTGCTTTGCCCGCTGTGAAACCTGAGCGGTGTCGAGTACGTTGGTTGCGCCTACGATAGACTGCAGTTGGGTGACGATGTTGGTCATGTGATATTCCTCCAGCCCCGATTTAGCCAAGCCTGCCGTAAAAGGTCATTCTGGCTGACTCTGAGAGAGATACTCCCGGTTCTGTGTTGTAGGCAAGTACTACCAGCATGCGCGTGGTACTTCCCTGCACCGGAGTTACCCTATGCATGGAATTACGCCCTCTGAAAAGCGATAGTGTGCCGGCAGTAAGTGAGAGCGTTTGCGGGGCCGTTTTTCCATCGAGCACTGTGGCTACCTTGTCGTAGTTCATGTCGCCTGAGTCGGCATCTCGCAGGTCTTTGACATACTCAAATTCTCCACCACGCTGCGGCGCTTGTACGAGTAGTGTTATAGCAAATGAGGAATTGTCAAAATGCCAGCCCAGTTCCTGCCCTTCACTGGCGTAGTGCAGGTTAATAGATGACAGCGGATCGGCGTATTCATGAAGCGAAGCAATGCCCAGTACTTCACAGAGAAATTCGCGAAACTCCGTAGAGTGATATAACGTGTTTAGTATCGAATCTGCTGGTACTTGATCGGTAGTAATGCAACCTTTACTGGATATGACTTCGCGATTGCGCGGGTGTTCTGCAGGGAAATTTTGATCAGGTGGTGACAGATAAACGTTGTGTGCACTTTGCGTATAGTAGGCCAGGTGCTGATTGTTTTTACCGTCAATCTGAATAGCGTTTATTGTCTCTGGAAGCAGAAATTCGGTTAATGTCAGGGCGCCGGTTTTATCAAGGGTTTCTTTACATTGAACTGTGAACTCACTTGAGGTGACCGGGTAACGAGTCTGGTCGATAATCTGATCAAGTCGCACGATGTACCTTTAGCGGCAGGTGATGAATATTACGGCAATATTACCCTGATTCTCGGGCCGGAGTAATGCCAGACCGATTCACCGTTAAAGGCACTATGTTCAAGATGCGTGATATACCAGAAAACACTGTCAGCGCGGTTTATGTTCTCTGCATTGTTGAATAAAGATCCTATCTCTCCGCGCGGGCCCCACAGCCAGGCATCAGATTCATCGCTGTTATAGGCTCTGACTGCCACGTCCCATCGGGAAAAATCATCGGCAAAACCATCATCCCGCCCGGGGATAATCTCTACTCGAGTACCAGTTTCTGCATCCTGGATGCTCCAGAATCCGGTGGAAGTTCGCGTATCGTTAAATTCCGTGGTTTGCAGATTGCCGGTATTTTTGAATACCTGGTCAGACCCACTACCATCGATGTCGAAATCCAGCCGCCAGTGCGCGTGGTGGGTATGGTCTTCAGCGCACTGCAACCCGCGACTGAATACATAGGCGTCGAAGTAACCGCGCTCACTGAATACATAGGATTGATAGATCTCGTATTCACCCAGCTTCGCGTTAACACCCATTTCCAGAAACTGCTCACCGTCTTTTTCATAGGTGCGCTTACAAAGCTTTTCACCGCCACAGACTGATATCTCATCATGTGTGGCAACCGGCACATAGTTGCCATTCCAGAGTATATCTGCGAATGGCCCACAGGCATCGTTGAGGTATTCCACCCGCATTACCGGGAAGCTCGCCTTGTGCAGTATCTGATGTTCTTTATAGGCGACGCCTTCCAGCGTCAGCCCGGTGGGCACATCAGTGGTGTAGTCGAACTGCCAATCGGTCCAGTCCACTCGACCGGTCTCGGCGATAGCAACACCGCTGATCAGAAACAACCAGGCTGTGAGCAGCCTTTTGTGCAGTGCTGCTTTTAGTAATTGAGTATTCACCTGGGTGCTCATAGCGGACCGCCACTGATCACTTTTTCGTCGCTTAAATCTACGGTTGCCCGAAACAATGGTGTCGTGCCGCTGCCTTGGCCAAAGGTTACATACAGCGTGCGGTGTTCATAGAATGACTTGCCGTTTGCTGCCAGTTGAGTGGCAGTCGGGTGTGCCAGCAATGCGGTACCCACCAGTAAATCGGTGTTGTGGCCCAGTGTAGCCAAATGGCTCCTGGCCAAAGATATGGCTCTTGTGGTTTCTGCTTCAGATTCGGCCGGTTGGTAGTCACTGGCTGCAGCACTATGAATGTTGATGGTGTTGGTGTCACGGTCGACTCTGACAGTTACCACATGGTTGTTGTCATAGTTATATATTTCTATTTCGGTGGTTTTCAGAGGATCGGATTTGCCTCCGGTGTTATAGCTAGCCAGCACTTCGTAACGATTCCCGATAGCGGCAACGACCTCACTACTTTGCATCGCAAGACTCAGTGCATTGAGATGCTTTATCTCGCGAATGCTGGAGCCGGGATTATCGTTCACGTAGGGAGCGGCATTAGTGATATCGACAGGTTGCGGTGGCCATATGCCAGAGGCGATAGTCGAATAGCTGATTTCGTTGGTGTGATGATTTTCTGTCTCGTCGTTCTGAGTGACGATAACGGAATTTTGTCCACCACCACACGCGGCAAGTAAAATAGATACCGTAGTAATAAATTTGATGTGGAGAAAAATACTGTTCATGAGCTGCCCGGGTTATCTCTTTATCGTAACAGCTTGGCTGTTACCAAAAAGGAGGCAGGTCAAAAAATACTGACTGTGACGGGTAAATTTACGATGTTTCAGGATTGACTGACAGATCCTGCCGACAACCCGGCGACAAAACTCAACACAATTGCGGTACCGCGCAACGTGTATACGCCTGAGCTGTGCCCGTAGTTGAGCAGTTGTGCAATACATGCCAGCAATGCGTCATTGGGTTCACGGTTACCCGTGCACTGCTGCAGCAAGTGATACAGCAGCTCGTTGGCATGACCACTGGCAGCAGCGCATAGATGTGCCTGACTGATCTGGTTGGTGCGCGTAGAGCAAAGGCTCACAATGGTGTTGCCCAGCAGTGATGCATACGGTTCTATTTGCAGATACTTCAGAGTGACAACGGCCCCTAGCAGTAAATCGTCACCAGCTGGAGTTAGTCCGTCTCCACTACCGAGTAACTGCTCTACGAAGACCGCCGGAGTGTCACTGTTGTTAATCAGCCACTGTTGCAACGCCTGCTCACCGTGATTGATTCTCGACTCTATCTCTATAGCTACTGCTTTGTCCGGCGGGACGTAATGGCGTTTCAAACAGTGGTGAATAGTGGCAGCTATGTTCTGCAGTTGCTGTAGATCGACAGGATGTTCGGGTGGTGTTGGTGAAACCCACCGCGCCGTATGCGCGACAGATAACACGCAGTAATTTCCGATGGTTAAATGATTGTCTGCAAACTGCCAGTGATCACCTGCAGCGATACGCCCGAACTTCTGTAGAGTACTGACAGCATTCAACGGTCCGCGTGGCAGCGATGAGGTCCCGACACAGCATAGCGACTGTCTGCACTGCAAGTACAATGAGCTGTTGAACACGGCGAGTACAACACCGGCACCTTCTTGTAAAACGTTACGGGCAACATCACCCAGTGATGTGATTGTTGCCTTGATCAACTCACGTGTTGCACTACTGCCGCGGCCAGTTCAGCCGCACCGCAGTTACTGTTACTGACGATGATACCGGCATCGGTGAGTGCATTGCGCTGTGCCTGTAACCCTTGCGGATCTGACTCTGTTCCGCATATGCACGCAATAATAACCGGCCGATGAGAGACGGCGTGATTTGATAGAACTTCTACTATTGCGCGTGAAGGATCTTCATGGGCACCGTAGCCGAGTACAACATCAAGAATAATAACTGCCACAGACGGATTGTTTAAGGCATCGGTGAACGCATCGACTCTGACCAGCGGCTCCATCATCGGGTGTGGTCTGCCAACAGTGTATTCGTCAGCACCAAGATCAAGAATCAGATGACTGCCAGCTGCGTTATCAGCGTTGTCTGCATTGGCAGAGGTGCCTGCCGGTGCGTTAGAGGCTGTATTGAGCCCGGCTTTTTGCAGCGCAAGCTGTGTTTCGGTACATAATGTACCGCCGCTGTAAAGCCCGACTATTTGCTTACCGTCGCTGTTTACTTTTGCCGCGAGTTCACTGGCAAGAGGTTCGACTCCTTGCTCTATAAACTGGTTGCCACTGGCCAGTTCTGCAGCATCTCGCAGGTTTGCAGCATACTCAATGCCGGCAGGCATATCGGACTGCTGATAACCGAACACGCACGCGATCACCTTTTTTCCACACGATGCCAGTTTTTCAAAAACTTCTTTTGCAGTGTTGGCACCGGGTGGTTTGGAAATCAGTACTATTTGTTCAACGGAGTTATCAGCCGCCAGCAGGTCGATTGCCTGCAAGGTAGAAATGGCACCAACTGCATCACTCAGATCACGCCCGCCAACACCGATACCATGTTTCAGGTTGCCACCGAGTCTGCTCAACAGCACGGCAAATTCCTGCAAACCGGTACCGGAGGCCGCAATTGCCGCGGTAGTCGCCGGTGTGGTGACATGACTCAGGGAATTGGCAAACGCCAGTGGCGTACCGTTCAGATAAGCGGTTCCGCAGTCCGGACCCATAACGATCAGGTCGCGGGCTTTGGCCTGTTGTTTCAAGGTGGTTTCGTCTTCCAGACTGACGTTGTCACTGAAGATCATGACATTGAGTCCGGCGTCCAGCGCGCTACGAGCTTCACGCGCGGCATAGCTGCCAGGTGTGGAGATAAGTGCCAGATTGGCTTGCGGGTGCAGACTGATTCCGCCGCGCAAGGTGCGTGCTTTGGCTTCGGTTTGGCTGGATGTCAGTGCGCCACCCTCGAGTGACTTGTTAGCGTGGGCTAACGCACGATTTGCACTGCCTTTACCGTCGGCACGCAGGGCGATAACCAGATCATTGGGACCGGCGTTTTCGCCCGTGGCATTAAGCACACCGGCGTCGTGCATGATTTGCAGGTTGGAAGGTGTACCGATCATGAGTACCGCTTCTTCAATGCCCCCCATGGCGGCTATTTCTGCCGACAAACGCATCAGCGCTACCGAATCGAGATAAAACCCTTTGCGAACCTCGTTAACTATTGTGCTCACAGTTTTGCACTCACGATGCGCTCAGCCTTTCAGAAAGTGCAACACAGGCTTGCTCAAAACAACCCAGTGGTGCGTTAACAACCCCCGCCCCGACTTGTCCGATACCTGGCTCACGATGTGCGATACCGGTATTGATGGTCGGTGTGATGCCGGAGTTCATCACTTTGCAGATATCGATACCTGACGGTACCCCTGCGAAATCCAGTGCCGGTATGGTCCATTCCGGATTGCGCGCACAGGTGATTTCAGCCATTTGGTTGGTGTAGGTCACTGCATCAGCAGCACCGCCAGCGCCGACAAACCCTGCCACAGCCGGTGAGGCTGCCATGGCAAACCCACCGAGCCCGATAGTTTCGACAATGGTTGAATCGCCCATGTCGGGGTTGGCATCTTTCTCGGTGAAGCCTGGAAAATATAAACCACGAGGCATTTCAACCGGAGCGGTAAACCATTGGTCTCCGCAGCCACTGACGCGAATGCCGAATTCTGTGCCGTTTCGGCACATGGCGGTAACCACTGATGATCCACCGATGTCTCTTACCGGATCCATGATGGCTTTACCCATTGCCATCGCAACATTCAGAAAGAACTGATCATTACCGGCGATAAAAGTCAGTGCTTCACTGACGGTATCGGGATCACCGACCCGCGCCATGGTAGGTGCCAGTTCTCGCAGAATTAAGCTGGTACATGCCACGTTGCGCTGGTGCATTTCATCACCCATGGATAGTCCGCGTGAAATAATATTTTTTAAACCCACACCATCACACGCCAGCAGTGTGTCAGCCAGCAGCGGGCCAAGCGTAGACTCAAGCCAGCGCAGGCGCTCGAGCACGGATTCATCGTTGCCGCCAAAGCGCATGACTTTGCCAAGCCCTTCATTGATCGCGCAGTAGCTGCGGTTGCCGAAGGTTTTATTTTCCACCACCATCAGCGGCATCGACTGCGTCACAATGCCGGTCATGGGTCCGACGGCATCGTGATGGTGGTTGGGTTCAAACGTAATCTTGTCAGTGGCAGCCAGCTTAAACGCGGCGTCGAGATTTTTCGCCCACCCTTCCAGAACAATGGCACCCGCCACCGCCCCCTGCATAGGGCCGCACATATCTTCCCAGGCGATTGGCGGGCCTGCGTGCAGAATGAGGTGATCACCCAGTCCGTCAATCGCATCGGCCGCCAGTTGTACGTCGATTAAAACCGGATCGGCGCTGTGCATGCGCTCCATTGCCTGTGCGTTTGCTTTGTTAATCATCTCGCTAACACTGCCGGTAGACAGTTGTTCCGCCGCCGCCAGAGCCTGGGTATTTTTTGAAGCGGGCGGACGCCAGTCCAGCGCTGTAGCGGCAACCCCCTGCGATTTCAGATCGTCAACGAAACCCTGCAAGCCAACGCCAATGACTTGCGGACCGTTATCAAGCAATTCGCGAGCACTCATATCAGCTAGCCGGACTGGTGTTAGGGTCGTTATTGTAAACTGCCAGCGCGGCGTCGACACCGGCACCTGCGGGGGCGCTGTGACCGTTGCGCCGCAGCGTCATTTCAAGTGCCGATAAACAGGCCAGCACGTTGTCTTTGCGGCAACCGAAGCCCATGGTCCCGATACGCCAGATCTTGCCGTGCAGTGGTCCGAACGAAGTGCCGATTTCAATGCCGAAGTCGTTTAGCATTTCGCCGCGAACTTTATCTGCTTCAACACTTTTTGGAATGTGTACGCCGGTAACGTTAGGCATTTTGTTGCTTGTGTCTCCGAACACTTCGAGGTCCATGGCGGTGAGCCCGTTAACCAGTGCCTCACTGGTCTGGTTATGGCGTTCAAAACGCTTGTCCCAACCCTCTTTTAATACAATTCTTGCGCACTCACGTGCCGCATAAAGCATGGAAGTTGCCTCAGTATGATGGTTGAGACGTGAAGGACTCCAGTAATCCATAATCATGGAAAGATCAAAGTAGTTGGACTGGATCATTTCGCCATCGGCGGCCTGATAATCATCAGGTCGAATGCCTTCTTCAATGTGCTTGCGCGAGCGTACCAGTGACGCGATGCGCTCGTTGATCGTGATCGGTGCAATACCCGGAGGGCCGGACAGGCACTTTTGTAAACCGGCGGTTACCCCATCAATCTGCCAGTCGTCGGTAAGCAGCGGCATACCGGTTATAGACGCAGTCGCATCGACGCAAATCAATACATCGTTGGCACGGCAGATTTTGCCGATCTGATCCAGTGGCTGGGCCATGGTGGTGGATGTGTCGCCCTGCACGCAAGCCAGCACTTTGGGCTGGTGCTTTTTGATTGCCTCTTCGATTTGCTGCGGATCGAAAACGCTGCCCCACTCGGTGTGTATGGTGATGACTTCGGCGCGGCAGCGAGTAGCAATTTCACTGAGCAAGTGACCAAAGCGGCCGAACACCGGTACCAGAATTTTATCGCCTGGCGATAGCACCGAAACCATCAGTGCTTCTATGCCTGCGCGTGCTGTGCCGTCTACCAGCAGTGTCCACTGGTTTTTTGTGCAGAAGATTCCGCGGTACAAAGACATGACTTCATTCATGTTCTCGGTAAAGTGCGGATCGAACTGACCAAGCATCGGCATCGACATCGCATTGAGAACGCGCGGGTCGACCTCTACGGGTCCGGGGCCCATCAGGCGTCTGACTGGTGGATTTAAATCGTCGAAAAGTTCTTGCATATCGCCCCGGCTGTAAGCGGCAGGTTATTTAACACATCATAATATGAACTACGATATGAATGTACCACCGGTTCTAAAGATACCTTTTAAAATCTGAATCAGTGAGCAGTTGTGATTTGTGTGCCGGCCTGCCCGTTAAGTGCAGCCTCGGCATCATCAAGGTGTGCAATGACTGCGCGCACACCGCCGCCGCGCAGAAAATTAATACATGCCTCTACTTTAGGACCCATGCTGCCATCGGCAAATTCACCATCGTCGAACAGGCTGGCAACCTCATCGAGGCTGACATTGCCCAGCGCCTGCTGAGTATCCTTGCCGAAGTTAATATAAACCTTGTCTACGGCAGTCAAAATCATCAGCGTCTCAATGCCGAGCACATTGGCCATGTGTGCAGAACTCAAGTCTTTGTCGATAACGGCTTCCACACCGTGACGGGTGCCATCCGGGTTGCGCACGACCGGAATACCGCCACCACCACCGGCGATTACTACCGCACCGCTGCTGGCCAGAGTATCTATCAAAGAGATATCGACAATATGTTTCGGGCGTGGGGAAGGCACCACATAACGCCAGCCGCGACCGGAATCTTCTTTCATGGTCCAGCCGAGTTTTTTGCTGATGTCCTGTGCGTCTCTTTCACTGTAGAACGAGCCGACCGGCTTGGTAGGATCGGCGAATGCCGGGTCATTCGGGTCGACCTCTACCTGCGTCAGCAGGCAAACCACGTGACGCTGGTTGCCCACGTTGCGCAGCGCGTTTTCGAGATTTTGCATCAACAGATACGCAATACCACCCTGACTGTGTGCAACACATACATCCATGCTCATTGGCGGCACGGCATCGCGTGAGAGAATCTGGCGCATTAAAATCTTACCCACCACCGGTCCGTTACCGTGGGTGATCACCAGCTGGTTATTCCTGGTAAGAATTGGCAACAGCGCGTTGCCGGTTTTAACGGCAAATTCAATTTGCTGCTCAACGGTGCCAGGGCGTCGGGTGGGGTGAATAGCGTTACCGCCGATTGCGATCAGGACTCGGTCTTTGCTCATAGTGAGTGCTTCGTGTAGGCCATGCCGCTGGCGTTATTGATAAGTTGCCGGAGTCTTACGCATCGGCAGCAAAGTTGGTCAGCAGTTGCCGCAACACCTGAACCGTGGCTTCAGCGTCTTCCACAGTGATGCTTTCGGCAGGATTGTGGCTGATTCCACCGGCACAGCGCACAAACAGCATGGCAATGCGCGTTAGATCGGCCAGCGCCATGGCATCGTGCCCGGCGCCACTAGGCAATGATCGTAGTGTATAGCCGGATTTTTCAATAGCGCTGCCAAGTTGATCACTGAGCCAGTCATCGCAGTTGACTCCAGCCGCCTCATAAGTCTTCTGTGTGTCGATAGTGACCCGCCGCTTTTTTGCGATGTCATTGATCGCACCGAGTATCTGTTTTTCAGCATCGTTGCGAGTGGTGTCTTTGCTGGAGCGCAGATCGAGTGAAAATTCAACAAGCCCGGGAATCACGTTGCCAGCCCCGGGCTTTGACTGAATCATGCCTACCGTGCCCACCACATCCGGTAACGACAAACAAATTTGTTCGATGGCGATAATGCATTCTGATGCAGCAACCAGCGCGTCTTTTCGCAGTCCCATTGGCACGGTCCCGGCGTGTCCGGCCATACCGGTTACAGCCACGGTGTATCGAGCGGCGCCTGATATCGCAGTGACCAATCCCACCGGCAGATTTTCACCTTCCAGTACCGGACCCTGTTCGATATGAACTTCTACAAAGCCAAGAAAATCGGAAGGATTGCGTTTTGCCGTATCAATTTCTGCCGGATCCTGTCCGAACGCCTTCAGCGCTTCGGCAATGCTGATCCCTTTGCCATCACATTCCTCAAGGACTTCCGGAGCCAGTGTTCCGGCGAGTGCGCGTGAGCCGAGCAGGGTCGACGGAAATCGCACACCTTCCTCATCGCAGAAACCGATAATCTCAACCGCAAACGGCAGCGCAATACCGTCGGCTTTGAGTAGCTCCAGGCACACGATTGGGGCGATCACGCCCAACGGTCCGTCAAACTTGCCCGCATCGCGTACGGTATCGAGATGGGAACCCAGTAGCAAAGCCCGTTTGTCAGAAGTCCCTTCGAGTCGGCCAATCACGTTACCGATGGCATCGGTGCGAACTTCCATTCCGGTACTTTGCATCAGGATACCGGCCAGTGCGTTGGCCTGCCGGTGTTGTTCCGTTAGCGACAAACGTGTGAGCTTGTCATCTTCCTGGGAAATCTGCGCAAGCATTTCAATGTACTTCAGTACTTTGGTGCCTGCCTTGTTTTGTGTGCCTTTGCTTTCGATGCTGACCATTGTTAATCCAGGTGATGATTACCGGGGCCGTGCGCAAACAACGCAGTATCGCCGGTTACGGATCATGATAATCGCAATCACCTGAAATTGCGCAGTCTGCAATCGCTGATGGGTCGGGACTTCAATCAGAGGACCCTGATTCATCAGCACAGGTGCTGTCGGTCAGGCAGTTAACAATAGTGCATGCTGCAAGCAACGATGACTGCTGATCAGAGGCGAAATCAGTCACGCCGGTTTCAGTCATTCGCTGTAGCGCCCAACGAAATAGAACCGGTTCGCGGTGGTTTTGCCTGTATTGCTGAATAGATTGCTTGAGGAGATCTGCGGTAAGGCCGGAGGCAAAGCCGATTTCCGTGACAAATCTATTCAGCGCGTCAATCATCTGCTGGTCACTAACGTGCTGGATTTGCGCGCCCTTTGAATCAATGGCGTTGTGAGAAACCAGTAAAATCTCGAGCAAAGCATCCAGCGTTTCCACCGATGCCTGCAGCTCTTTTTGCATCAATACCATGTCAAAAAGCAGTGGCTGCTGCTCTTTAACCTTATCAGTGTAAAGTGCGCGTTCCCTGTGATTGATACTCGCAAGCTCCGACAGCGTTGCGCTTAGAACCTGTTCTGTCACTATCATGTGTGTGCTATATGGTGGCAGGTTATAACCAGGGGCAGTCTACCCTGCGCTCAGCCTGATTTCTCCGACCATTTCCCGGTTTGAAAAGCGGCCTTCGAGTTCGTCCAGAAACTCGGTTGCGTCTGCTTCGTCTGCGAAAATCTCTATGGATATAGTGAAGCGACCTGCAACAGAGGTCGCTGCACTGACGGGAGCTTCAGCTGCTACTTCGGGTTCAGGTTCTACCGCGACGGGCTCAGCAGGTTCGTCTTTGGGTTGTGGTTTTTCTTTGGCCAGCTTTTCCTGTTCGGTCTGATAGTATTCAATGCGATCTTTAATCGTGGTTTGAAGTTCACTGGTTTCCAGATCAAGCAAGGCATTGTGATCCTGAAAAAGGGATCTGTGTTTAGCGTCTATTGCTTGCAGCCGTGTTTCATTGCTACCGATGGTGGCCGCTTTTGCCTGTACTTTGTGTTTAACTCCTGCAACCGCTTCATCGATGGCTTTTTGCATGCTACTGGTGTTGCGTTTACCTTTGGTAAACTCTTCAAGCTCTGCGCGGCGCATAAACGTTTGGGTGTTTACCGAGGCGAAGGTTTTACTTTGTTGTGCGATGAAATCTTCAATCACCTGCATTCCGGAATCGACAATCTCATCGCGAATTTCTTCTTTGCGCTTTTTTATCTGTTTTTCGAGAGACAGGCGCGCCTGGCGTGCCTCTTCACTAACCTCATCGATAGCATCGAAAAGTTTATTGATCTCTGCCGCTTGCTCAAGTGCAGATTGTTTGGCGAGTTTTAGTGATTTTTCACCGGCTTTAAGCGTTTTTACGTCAGTTTCCGCCAGAGCGAAATCATCATCGGTTGCTAGTTCACGTCTGCTGCCAGAGATCTGTTTTAACAGATCCGCTTTCCATTCTTCGAAGTTGGTGTCGGTGATTTTACCGGTGAGACTGATTTGTAGTTCGTTCATTTTATTTCCGGATTGCTAATGAATTGAACGTAAAACTTCAATGACCCGATCAACATCATCGGTAGTGTTGTAGTGACTGAAGCTGATTCGCAGTACACCGTCTTGAGTATCTTTTAGCCCTGCTTTCTCCAGCAGTCGCAGCGCATAGAAATCACCGTTTCCTGCAGCTATATCTTTTGCTGCGAGCGCTCTTGATAAATGCGCCGAGCTATGTTTTGCCGACGTTAGCGCAATATTGGCTTCACGGCCTTCACAATGATTTCTGCCAATGATATTGATGGGCAGATCATTGATGCCATCCAGCAATTGTTTGCACAGATCGGTTTCGTGTGCGTGCATCAGGCCGGACACCTGTTGTGCCTTTTGATACAACGTAATATCGCTGTTGCCAAAGTGATGTGCATGACTATTGTTGAAATAGTCTCCCAGGCCATCGAGGGCAGCGATAGCAGCGTGATCCGGGCCGCTTGAGTCGAGCAGTTTGTTTTTATAACTGCGATTAAAGTAATGGCATTGTGGATCCAGTGTGTCGAGAAAATCATCTGCAACGTACATAACGCCCAGGTGAGTGGCGTAGGTTTTGTAGCTGCTGAAGGCGTAGGCATCCGGTTTTAGCGAAGGTATGTCCGGCCACTGGTGCGGTGCAAAAGATACTCCGTCTACCACCACCCTGGTGCCATTGGGGCGTGCCCTGGAGATTACCTCTTCAACCGGATTAATAGTGCCGACAATATTTGAACTATGCGTTAGACATACGATTGCGGTGTTTGGTTTTAACAGGGTGGAAAAGTCATTGAGATCCAGCTCACCGGTTTGCGGGTTGATCGGCCAGGTCACAAGCGTCGCTCCCTGTCTTTCGCAAAGCCGCTCCCAGGCCCCGATGTTGGCCTCATGATCCTGATCGGTAACGATCACCTCGGTACCCGAGCTCACCAGCGGTGCGCAGGCAAACGCCAGTGTATTGATGTTTTGTGTGGTGGAAGCGCCGAGAGTGATATTGGCAACGGGCACTCCGAGCAGATCTGCCATGGTCTGTCTTCCGGCATCCATCTGCGTGCCTGCCACTTTTAGAATTTCGCTCTCGCCGTAGGGCTGAACTTTATTAATCCTGTAAAAGTGCATCAGCTTGTCGAGCACCGGGCCTGCAACATAACTGCCCCCTGCGTTTTCGAAGAAAGCTGTTTTTGCGGCCAGTGGTTCGGCAAATGTCGGAAAGCATGAGCGCACAAAATTGATATCAAGACAATTGGACGGCATGAGAGATCTCAGCGAAAAGATGTCTTCTAATATACCGTACCTTCGAAAGGATTGGAGGGAACGTGTTACCGTTACCTCGAAGCTTGCAATCGTCGGCGCTATTGTATGTAGTAACCAGATAGAGCCGCTGGCACAGCAGAACCTTAGTCATTGTAAGCGCGCCCTGGCGGCGTGTTTTTTTGATCCATCAGGCGTACGCTGTATTACGCGGACTTCTGCCGCACAGTCTACTGGAAGAAGGTTATGTCACTTCGCTTTTCGCCGAAGATCACACCGGGTTACCGGCCGGATAATACGCCGGACGACAATGATCGGGTTGAGATCGGACCGACTCCACTGGCGTTTGACGAGTGGCAGGCGGCGGGGTTGGAGTGTCCGGATGTACCCGCTATGCGTGAGTATCGCTGGCGCAAACTGACTAATGCCATTGTCGAGCGCGATCTTGCTGGGTTGCTGATGTACGATCCCCTGAGCGTACGCTACGCCACCGACACCACCAACATGCAGTTGTGGTGTGCGCATAATCCCTGTCGTGCCTGTTTGCTGTTGGCGAATGGTCATATGGTGCTGTGGGAGTATGGTGCGCTTGAGTATATGTCTGCTTACAACCCGCTGATCAGTGAAGTTCGCGGTGGTGGCTCATTCTTCTATTTTGCAACTGGCAATCGCACAGAAGAAAAAGCTGCGTTGTTTGCGCAAACCATAGATGAGTTGTTAAAAAAACATGCGGGTGACAACAAGCGGTTGGCGGTAGATAAAATACAGATCAGCGGACTGCATGCTTTGCAAAAGCACGGTATAGAAGTGTGCGATGGTGAAGAAGTTACCGAGCGCACCAGAGCAGTTAAAGGCGCCGAAGAAATTAAAGCCATGCGTTGCGCCATGCATGGCTGTGAGCAGTCGGTGGCATTGATGCGTGAGCGCACAATACCGGGTATGACAGAAAATGATGTCTGGGCTGAACTGCACAAGGAAAATATTCGGCGGGGTGGTGAATGGATAGAAACGCGTATTCTATCCAGTGGGCCACGGACTAACCCGTGGTTTCAGGAGTGTGGACCACGCGTTATTCAGAACAACGAACTGCTGGCTTTTGATACCGATCTGATCGGCTGCTACGGCATGTGTGCCGATATATCCCGCACCTGGTTCATTGGTGATGCTCAGCCAACAGCAGAGCAGCGCCGTCTGCACCGGGTTGCCTATGATCACATTATGGAAAATACCGCAATCCTAAAACCGGGAGTGAGCTTTCGCGAACTGACCGAACTGGGACACCAGTTACCTGACGAATTTATGCCGCAGCGCTATGGATCCAAGTATCACGGTGTCGGACTTTGTGATGAGTGGCCGTCGATTAAGTATGCGGTCGATTTTGAAGAGCGTGGTTATGACGGGGTGCTCGAGCCGGGTATGATGCTATGTGTCGAGGCGTATGTTGGCGCTGTGGGTGGTCGAGATGGAATTAAGCTTGAAGATCAGGTATTAATTACCGAAACCGGCGTAGAAAACCTGACTCACTGTGGGTTTGATGAAAAACTGATGCAACCTTGGCAGGGACAATAACCAGCAATGATTAAAGTATGGGGCAGGGCGAGCTCATCGAACGTGCAGAGCGTGATGTGGTGTATTGCAGAATTAGGGTTGCCTTTCGAACGTATTGATGCGGGTTTGATGTATGGGGTAAATAACACCGCTGAATATCTTGCGATGAATCCTAATGGCACCGTACCAACTCTAATTGATGGCGATGGCCCTGCGTTGTGGGAATCAGGCGCAATTGGGCGTTATCTCGCCAATGTGTATGCGGATGACAAATTCTGGCCAGTGGATCCGATACAACGCGCCGATGTTGATCGCTGGGCGGAGTGGGGAAAGGTGTCGGTGCAAATGAATTTTAACGCGCCGATATTCTGGCCGGTTGTGAGAGTGCCGCTAAAGGATAGAAACCAGGAACAGCTCGCCAAGGCGATATCGTTGTTTGAAAACAAACTTGCTATGGCCGATAGTCGCCTTGCAAAACAGGCTTTTCTGGTTGGGGATGACTTGACCCTGGCAGACATTCAGTTCGGGCATATACTGTATCGATACTATGAGCTGGAAATAGAACGCGGGTCTCTGCCTAATGTGCGCCGGTATTATGAAACGCTGTGTGCAAGGCCTGCGTACCGGCAGCATGTGATGATTAATTTTGATGAGTTGCGTTCAACCTAGCCTGGACTATTCACAAGGCGACAAGTTCATGATAACGATTATCTATGCACATAGTTCTAAACTATCGTTTAGACAACATTTTAAAGTTAGCACTGTGTCTATTCACCATCAGACGTAAATATCGCTGCACATCTCGCATGATCCAGCCCGGCGCGTGGCGGGCCACGCTTCTCACTGGATCAAGCGACCTGTTTTGCGCTATTTTCGCTGAATGGCGAATCCTCATGAATAATCCAGGCTAGGAGGAAATCCCCACAAGATCCCATCCGCTGTTTTTCTGAGGCTCGGTTTTATGGATATTTCTATGCAACACAATATCGTTAATCTCTGGTGCAAAGTAAAATATACGCTGTCGCCATTCGCTATTGCAAATCACTTTAAAGGTATCAAACTCACCCGCCTCTGTGGTTACCCGCTCCTGAGACTTGACTTCACATTTGCGTGTTTCATTCCAGCCATCAGGCCATTTAGTACTTTCACCTTTGACCATATAAGACATTTTGTTTCCGACGACCAGTGGGAACATAGCACCTTTAACTTTAGTCATCTCCTGGGTGCCTGTTCCCCAGTCTTCGCCAGAGAATGTCGGGCTTGGCAACATGGGATTTAGATAGTTTGCCCACGCATAGCCATCTGATGTTTTATAGTGGTACAAATCATTCTCGATTGAGTGCAGCTCGGCACTTCGTACCTTGCCTTTGAGATCTTTAGTGGTTCGCACATAATTCAGCGCTTGCGGGCTTACAGAATAAGCCGCCAACTCTTTGCCTACCGGGGTTGTTTTTATGTTGGTTGCTTTACATCCGGAAAGCACAGCTGAACTAACTACCAGACTGAAAACGATGGACTTCTTTATGATTTACATTGATTAATATCCTCAAAATAGACCAATCCCTAAAATTCACCTGCCAGACTTCACCCGTGCATCGCGGCGACAAACCCTGTTACAAGTGAAGCAGGAGCATAGGAGAGAGGACAATTTTTTCTACCCCCCAAATGGGGTGCGAATTGCCAGAAAAGCGAGTAGCCGGTTCAAATCTTTTCCATCCAAATTTTTTTCTGTCTGTCAACACCACAGATCAATCTGTAATCCAGTTAGATTATTGAGAAACTGACGTTTTTCATCAATACTGGTAAGTTTGATTTTAAACGAGAAGTACGAATTAGCAGGAACACACTATGAGCACGGCAGGGAAACAGGCAACAGCGCTTATCTCAATCTATGATGCTGCCAAC
>CALLLY010000012.1 GCA_938008205.1 uncultured Granulosicoccaceae bacterium | reverse complement strand
TTTGTGTATGAAAAGCTCTGGAAAGACAATCGGCGCCGGCACAACGAAACGATTTCCACCGTAGAGTTTATCCGGACCTACGGAGCAGATTACCGGATCATTTTTGTTGGTGATGCCACCATGAGCCCGTTTGAAATCACTACCGCCGGTGGCAGTGTCGAGCACTGGAATGAAGAGTCAGGCGTTGCCTGGATCAACAGAATATTGACTAAATTTCCCCATGCGGTATGGCTAAATCCGGAATCGGAAAAACACTGGCAGCGCGTACCATCGATAAAGATCACGCACCAGATCCTGAGCGAACGCATGTTTCCTCTGACCGTTGAAGGCATTGGCAACGCAATTACAGCGCTACAGAAAAAACACTGAATTCATCCCGGGCATATCATGTTGAGTCGGTTGCGCCGTTCACCCCTGTCAGTGCGTAGTCATTGCAACATCCGTTAGTCTGTTAAACCGTAATATCGTACAATCCGGCGACACTAACTGCCGCACTGTCGAATACACGAGAAACCTATTAGCTCATCTTCTCCACAATCATCTCCTGATACCGTGATTGAGCTGCGTGATATTCACAAGGCCTACGGACATATCGAAGTGCTGAAGGGGATCAGTCTGACTGCCCGGCGCGGCGATGTGATTGCGCTAATCGGTTCGTCCGGCTCTGGTAAAAGCACGCTGCTGCGCTGCGCCAACCTGCTGGAAATTCCACAGCGCGGAGACATTGTGTTCAATGGCGACACCGTCCGCTGGGCCAACAAACTCAAGGGACGACAGCCGGCCGATAAAAACCAGGTGCGACGCATGCGCACCAATCTGTCTATGGTGTTTCAACAGTTCAATCTGTGGGCTCACATGACCGTCCTGCAGAACGTCACTGAAGCGCCCGTTTCGGTACTGAAAAAAGATCCGCAACTGGCAGAACAGCAAGGCCGCGAACTACTGGAAAAAGTCGGTATTGGTGACAAATGTGATCAATACCCGTCGCAATTATCGGGCGGTCAACAGCAGCGGGCGGCGATTGCGCGAGCGCTGGCCATGGAACCCGCGGCAATGCTTTTCGACGAGCCAACCAGCGCGCTGGATCCAGAGCTCGAAGCCGAGGTTGTCAAGGTAATTAAGACGCTCGCCGCTGAGGGTCGCACTATGCTGATCGTCACGCATGACATGAAAATGGCATTTGATGTCGCCAATCACGTCATTTTTTTACACGACGGTGTTATCGTAGAGCAAGGCACGCCGGAACACGTGTTTCAACAAACGCAGTCGGAGAGATTGCAACAGTTTCTGCACGCCACCGGCACGATCGGCTGATGCGTGTATCTATTTTTTGTAAGGAGATCCGCTTGAAAAACTTAACTATTTCCCTGATGGCCGCCGCCGTTTTGAGCGCGCCTGCCTTTGCAGACACCGTGCGCCTCGGTACCGAAGGCGCTTACGCCCCATTCAACTTCGTCAATGACAACGGCGAAATCGACGGCTTTGAGCGCGAAGTTGGCGACAAGCTTTGCGAACTCGCAGAACTCGATTGCAGTTGGGTTAAGAACGACTGGGATTCGATTATTCCGAACCTGGTATCCGGTAACTACGATGTGATTATCGCCGGCATGAGTATTACCGACGAACGCGATGAAGTCATCGACTTCACACAGGATTACTACCCACCAGACCCGAGCATGTATATGGCTCTGGCCGGCACTAAAGACGATGCGATTAACGGTATCGTTGCGGCACAGACCTCAACGATTCAGGCAGGCTATGTGGCTGAGTCCGGTGCCACACTGGTCGAGTTCGCAACGCCTGATGAAACTATCGCCGCAGTTAAAAACGGCGAGGCAGATGCTGTGCTGGCAGACGATGGTTTCCTGCGTAAATACGTTACAGAAAGCAACGGTGAGCTGGTTTTCCTGACACCAACAGTCAGCCTTGGCGGCGGCGTTGGCCTGGGTCTTCGCGAGAGTGATACCGAGCTGCGAGACAAGCTGAACGCTGCAATCGACACCATGAAAAAAGACGGTTCACTGAATGAGCTGATCGCAAAGTGGTTTGATGGAAAAAAAGGCGGTTACTAAGTAACACTGCCGGATTGCACTAGTGGATTGTCCACCGGTGCACTCCGGCACTTTACTCCATGGAATTCTGTGCAGACCCTTCACTTATTTCAGGCTGGCGCTGGCTGGCTTGTTACCTCACCACACCCAAGCACCAACTCTTTTACCTAAGCTTTCTCACGGTCTTTGCACTACTGGCGATTACCGCACCTGTGGTGCTGTTAATGGGCTTTGCCGGTGCTGTTGCACGGCTTTCAAGCTTTGCACCGCTACGCTGGCTGGGAACCATCTATACCAGTATGGTCAGAGGTGTTCCGGACGTTATCTTCTTCCTGTTCGTCCCTATCGCACTTGATCAACTGGTCGAACTGACACGCCATAAAATCAAGTGTCCACAAGTGACCGACGCGGTATACCGAGGCAATGAGTTCATCGTCTGCAGCGAGGCAAAAATGCCACTGCAGGATGCCGCCGCCTGGGTTCACCAGGGCTGGGGATTTGTACTTGCCGTTATTGCATTTTCTATTGTTTTCGGCGCGTTTGCTGCCAACACACTGTTCGGCGCGTTGAACGCGGTACCTGAAAAACAACTCGAAACCGCCAGAGCTTTTGGATTTACTGAAAGACAAACTTTCCGAAAAATCCATGTGCCACAAATGTGGACTTATGCATTACCCGGGTTATCCAACCTGTGGATGATTCTTATCAAGGCAACGCCACTACTGTTTCTGTTAGGGATAGAAGACATCGTCTACTGGGCAAGAGAACTGGGCGGATCTAAAACCGGTTACTTCGCCTACCCGCATCCGGACTGGCGTCTGTGGTACTTTCTCGGTTTACTGGTTTTTTACCTGTTGTTAACCTGGCTGAGCGGGAAAGTTTTTGATCGGCTTAATCAACGCTTCAATCGTCAGAACATTGATCAGCAGGTACTAAAACCTATTGAGGCCGGTCGATGAGTTGTATAGAAACGATCACCGCTTATGGTCTTCGCTCTATTGGTATCGGGCAACGCATT
>CALLLY010000011.1 GCA_938008205.1 uncultured Granulosicoccaceae bacterium | reverse complement strand
CGATGAAAATCGGCGTGGCGCTGACTGACATACTAACGGGGCTGTACGGTTGTATCGGCATACTGACCGCCCTCACCCACCGGGATAAAACCGGTGTTGGCCAGCACATTGATATGAGCCTGATGGATGTCTCTGTTGCATCCATGGCGAACCAGGCACTTAACTATCTGGTTACCGATACCGCGCCGCAACGCATGGGCAATGCACACCCGAATATTGTGCCGTATCAGGTTTTCCCGACGAGCAACGGTCACCTGATCATCGCGGTAGGCAACGACAGACAGTTCCAAAGCCTGTGTGAGGTGCTTGGCGACTCCCAGCTCGCTCAGGATCAACGTTACCTGACCAACAAGTTGCGGGTTGAAAATCGCGAAGCGTTAATCAGTTCGCTGACAGCACTGACCGTTCAAGAAACCACCGCTCACTGGATTACACAACTGGGGATCGCCAAAGTACCCTGCGGACCAATCAATGATTTGCACGACGTATTTAACGATCCTCAGGTGCAGGCACGTGGCCTGAAAATCAACTTGCCTGACAACAGCACAGACAAAGGCTCAGCCGACCCGATACCCGGCGTTGCCTCACCACTGCGGATGTCAGAAACTCCGCCGGCCTATCACAATGCGCCGCCGGTACTTGGCCAGCACACCGCGGAGATTTTGCATGATCTTCTAAAACTCACCACTACGCAGCAGCATCAACTTGCCAGTGATGGCATTTGTGCATTTGCCACTTCAGAAAAAAACTCGTGAACAGTTCAGGCAGGAAAAAAGGCTCAGGCATTATTACCGGCATTGATGTCGGCGGTACTTTCACAGATATGCTGGTGTTTGATGCAAGTGGCAGCATCAGCTTTGCAAAGACCCCGACAACAGTCGAAAACCAGGCCTTTGGTGTGATGAATGCGCTGGCCAAAAGCGACGTTGCACTACCGGATATCGATACCATCGTGCACGGCACCACCACCACCACTAATGCCGTACTCGAACGCAAGCTGGCGCGCACCGGCATGATTACTACGCGTGGCTTTCGCGACATTATAGAACTTGGTCGCCGCACCAGACCGCAGCCCTACGGCATGTTAGGTGAGTTTACGCCTGTTATTCCACGA
Organism: uncultured Granulosicoccaceae bacterium; assembly: GCA_938008205.1. Taxonomy (GTDB): domain Bacteria; phylum Pseudomonadota; class Gammaproteobacteria; order Granulosicoccales; family Granulosicoccaceae. The sequence goes on along the minus strand of CALLLY010000011.1, from coordinate 3,311 downwards.
TTCCTGCGCCTGGAAGTCACTGAGCGAATGGACGCCAGCGGTACCGTGCTGACTGCATTAGATGAATCACAGGTAAAACAGGCCGCCCTTCAACTGCTCGACCAGGGTTGTGAATCACTGGTGATTCATTTTTTACATGCCTACGCGAACCCGCACCATGAACAACGCGCCGCCGAGGTAGCGGCAGAAATCTGGCCTAACGCCTACATCACCACCGGGCACTCATTACTTTCGGAATATCGCGAGTATGAGCGCGGTGTGACCGCCAGCGTCAATGCCGCTGTGCAGCCGATTCTTGATAACTATATTGATCGACTGCAAGGTGAGTTGAGCAAGGGCGGCTATCAGAAAGAGTTGCTGGTGATGAATGGCAATGGCGGCATGGTGTCAGCCTCGATGGTTGCTAAGGAGGCAGCCAAAACAGTGATGTCAGGACCAGCATCCGGCGTTATGGCGGCTGCCTATACCGCAAAGCGCGCAGGCATCGAAAATATCATTACCTACGATATGGGCGGTACGTCTTCCGACGTTGCACTGATACTCGATGCAATTCCGAGTGTCAGCCATGAACTGGAAGTCGAATATGCAATGCCTATTCACGTACCCATGGTGGATGTTCGCACAATAGGATCCGGCGGTGGCTCAATCGCCAGTATTGACGATGCCGGACTTCTGAGAGTCGGGCCCGAAAGCGCCGGGGCTACTCCCGGCCCGATCTGTTACGGTCGCGGTGGAACTAACATCACTATCTCGGATGCCAATCTTGTGCTTGGCAGGCTAAATCCGGATACGTTGTTTTCCGTTGACAACAAAATCTCGTTGTCTCAGGTACGTGAGGCGGTAGATATACAGATAGCACACCCCCTGTCTCTGTCAGTCGACGCAGGTGCTGGCGCCGTTCTCACCATTGCCAATAACAAAATGGCCGGCGCCGTGCGCATGGTGTCACTGAGCCGCGGGCATGACCCGAGAGACTTTGCACTGTTTGCGTTTGGCGGCGCGGGCCCGCTGCACGCTGTTGCCATTGCACGAGAGCTCGGCATCCCAAAGGTTTTGATACCCGCCAGGCCCGGTATCACCAACGCACTGGGATGCGTGGTGGCAGATGTTCGGCACGACTTTGTTAATACCATTAACCGCCCATTGGACACGGTTGCTGCGACGCAGATTGCCAGCACGCTTGAAAAGCAGACATCCCGAGGCCGGGCACTGGTAGAAGCCGAAGCCGTAGGCGTCGAAAACATCGAATGCCGGTACTCGGCGGATATGCAGTTTATCGGACAGACACATTTGCTTAACGTACCTATCCCTTCTGTGGACGTGACGACAGACGTACTGCAGACGCTGTTTGAAGAAGCCTATTTAAATCGCTTCCATGTTGAACTGAAAGAAATTCGCGCCAATCTGGTTAATTTGAACACAACAGTCATCGGTAACAGAGCAGCACTTGATTTAAGTGCACTTATCGACTCATCACAACGCAGGAAAACCCTCGCTGAAGCGCTAATACATGAGCGCCCGGTCTGGTTCGATGGCAACTGGTACGACACACCGGTTTATCAGCGAGACCTGCTGCCTATCGAAGCACAGATCACAGGACCCGCCATTGTAGAGCAGATGGATACGACGGTAGTGATTGAACCCGCTTGCGTGGCCAGCAGTGACAATGACGGCAATCTGCTTATCGAGGTTCAGGCTTATGACTAAAGACATCACCAAAGACCCGATCACACTGGCGGTGATTCAATCAAGCCTGCAACAGGTTTGCGATGAAATGGATTTAAGTTTCTCGCGTGCCGCGTTCTCCCCCATTATCGCTGAAGCCAATGATCGTTCGGACGGTATTTACTCAGCTGACAACGGTGAACTGATTGCTCAGGGCGCGCTGGGGCTGCCGGTGTTTGTCGGTACCATGCAGTTTTCTACGCGGGTGCTGATCGAGATGATCAACGCGGGTGAGATAGCTGCTCCCGAGCCGGGAGACATTTATATTGTTAACGACCCGTACCTGGGTGGCACCCATCTGATGGACGTGCGTTTTGCCATGCCCTACTACCATGGCGATGAAATTTTTTGCTGGTTATCCAACACCGGGCACTGGCCGGATATTGGCGGGACTGTGCCCGGCGGTTTTTCTGCCAATGCCACGGCGGTTGAACAGGAAGGGCTGCGACTGCCTCCGGTCAAGTTGTTTAAACGAGGCGAACTCGATAAAGAAATCTATTCAATCATTTGCTCAAACATTCGTGTAGCCGATCAGCGCATTGGTGATGTAAAAGCGCAATCAGCAGCGCTGCTGGTGGGCCGCGAGCGGCTTGATCAGCTAGTTAAAAAATACACAGCACCGGTACTAAAAGAGGCTATTGCCGAACTTAAGCGGCGCGCCGCCCTGCAAATGCAGCAGCGGCTTACTGAAATTGCAGACGGCCAATACACCGGCAAAGCGATTGTCGATTCAGATGGTGTGGTCGATGAGCCTCTGACAATTCAGGTCAATATTAAAAAAGCAGACAACGCACTGCATATTAATTTTGATGGCAGTAGTGCACCGTGTGCCGGACCAATGAACTCGGTACTGGCAACAACGCAATCGTCTGTGTACCTGGCAATGCGGCATATATTCCCCGACGTCCCCATCAACGCCGGTGCATTTGAGCCACTGCATATCAAAGATCCGCTCGATACATTTTTATATGCGAAATACCCGCGACCGGTATCCGGCTGCGCTGCTGAAGTGTCGCAGCGTATCGCCGAAGCGGTGTTTGCGGCGCTGGTGCCAGCGTTACCGAATCGCGTCAGTGCCGCACCGGCAGGAACCAGCGGTAACTTTGCGCTAGGCGGGACGGATCCGGAAAGAGGACAATCGTTTGTGATGTATCAACTCTCAGGCGGTGGCTATGGTGGCAATCACGATCACGACGGATTGACTAACGGTTGTTCTACGATAGGTATTTCAAAATCTCCACCCGTCGAAGTCATGGAGCAGTACTTTCCGGTGCTGTATCGCGAGTACGCGCTGCGTGAAGGTTCCGGTGGTGCCGGTGAATTCCGTGGCGGGTTTGGAATAAGATACAGTATCGAGTTGCGCCGTGGAGAGGCTACGGCATCATTCGTGATGGACCATGGACGGGTGGGTCCGCAGGGCGTACTGGGTGGTGAAGATGGAATGCCTAACTCGGTTACCGTCTGGCGCGATAATGAAAAGTATGTGCCGCTACATCTGTCCAAAGATCAGGGCATCAAAATTAAAGCCGGTGACCGGGTAGAAGTGGGTACTCCAGGTGGCGGTGGTTTTGGTGATCCTAAAAACC
>CALLLY010000010.1 GCA_938008205.1 uncultured Granulosicoccaceae bacterium | reverse complement strand
GCGCTATGGAATGAATTTCCCGATCGCTTTGCCGATGTATTTATTCTGGTTGGGGTAGGGTGTGCGGTTGATGCAGCGGCGTTGGGTTGGGCTGCTGCGGCTATGGCAATTATGACAGCATACGTCAGAGAGCTCGGTACTCAGGTTACCGGTATAACTGATTTTAGCGGGCCAATGGCCAAGCCTCATCGTATGGCGGTGATTACTGCTGCTGCATTGTTGGCCATCGTGGAAGCGTGGTGGCTTGGCTCGGTGTTTATTCTGGAAGTGTCACTCTGGATTGTGGTGTCAGGTGCGCTTTATACATCGGTTAACCGGTTGCGACGATTGTTTAAATCTGTTGAGTAAACGGAGGGCCAAGCCAAGGCCATGGCGCAACTGCGTATTAGGTGCTTGCAGGAAGCCCGATGGGTAGGCGAGTTGAAATGCGGCGGCTGCCTCGCTTACGCGTCGGGTTTCCTGATACACCCAGCCAGGGTGATGATTTTTAAAACACCCTTAGAGGTGCGCTCTTCGCAGTGGCTCGTATGACATAATATATCCCATGACGTGCAAATTACCCTAAGCCCAGTGAATTCAACAGGTCATCGACTTCTGGCAAGCGGTTGAGCTTAGTTATCCACTGGGCAGGAATGCCGTTGTTTCCCTCTGTACCATAGACTGCTCCTGCAATGGCTCCGATCACAATCGCTCTGCCGCAGGAGTCACCACCGGCCAGTATATTGGTGCGTATCGCTTGTTGGTAGCTTGATGAATGTTGAAGGATATGTAGCGCACAGGGTAAACCGAATTCAAGATTGCATGACATGCCGATTTCAGCAACCACTTCAATAGAGTGGTTGTTACTGTGTTTATGTGCTGCCTGCATCAGCGGTGCAATGGTGCCGGTATCTTTTTGCACGGCAGCTTGCAGTGCGCTTTCAATGGTACCGGTAGTTATCGCGTTGCAAATCATTGCCGATACCAGCTGACCGCTTTCTACCGCCAGATCAGCATTGTTGGTAACACGCACTGCAGATTCAACGGCTATATTGAGTTCTGTACTCTCATGATACAAAGCAATCAGCGCAGGAAGTTTGGAGACTGCCGGGAGCTGCACATCATCGGCGCCGTGATAGCCTGCAATACTCGACAAATGATCGACAAGGCTCAGTGCATAGGCAACCATTGCGTCGTCGTTGTGTGTGAGCCTTACCGCAGACTCGATGGCAGTGGTCAGTGCACTGCCTGAGTGTTTTTGCATATTAGCGATCACTTTAGTGATCAGTCGGTGCTTGTCGTCGTCAGTGCCGCTGAACGGCTGCGCTTTAGCGGTGGCAATGGCCTGCTGTTCGGCGTGCGCTATCTGATCCAGGGTGTCGCGGGTTGGGCGATCTATATAGCCAACATAGCGCCCTCCGGAACCAAAGGTGCTGCGAAACAATTGCTCGTAGTGCACTTTGCTATAGCGACCGGCATTGGCGGCCAGCGACTGCAACATCACCATGGCCTGTTCACCGTACTGCGAGAAGTCGCCGGTGTTTTTAGCGTCGTGTGCAAAGTAGCCGGGGTAACCGTCGTAGTCAGAAGCTTTAGTGTTGGTAAATTCGGGGCGCTCTCCCGACAATTCCTGAACACGCTGCTGATCGTAAAGCCAATGCAGGCCAACTGCTGCGGCATCGGCTACCAGGGCGCCTACAATGGCATTGCGTTGTCGTTGCGTTGAAGCTGTCATTATCTTTTCGGTTTAGTTGAGAGCCAGCTGAACTTTGAGTGCCTGTGTTCGGTCGTTGGCCAGTTCGAATGCGTTAACCGCATCGCTCAGCGGCAGTGTGTGAGTGATTAACGGATCTACATTAATTTGACGCTTTGCCATCCATGCAACGCCGGTGTGAAACTCTTCGTGAAATCGGAACGATCCTTTGAGGGAAAGTTCCTTCGCTGTCATCGCCTGTACCGGCAATGTCATGTCACCCCCCAGGCCCAGCTGAACAATGGTGCCTTGGGGTTTAATTGCGGGTATCGCACCGGCAAGCGCACTCGCGACACCACTGCATTCAAACAGAGTGTCGAAATGCCCTTTGTTGTCGGTGAACGGTTTAAACGGGTGGTCAGTGGTACTGACATCAATAGCCTGATCAGCACCGATCTGTGTCGCCATTTGCAGGGAAAAGGCAGCAATATCGGTGGCAACAATTTCTACGGCACCAGCGGCTCTTGCGGCCATTACGCACAGCAGGCCAATGGGGCCGCAGCCGGTAATTAACACGCGTTTACCGACCAATGAGCCTGCTTGTTTTGTGGCGTGTATTGCCACAGCAAGTGGCTCAGCCATCGCTGCCTGTGCTTCAGTAAGTGAGGTGGCATCGGCACACTGATCAATGCTTGCACACACGATTTCGCGAAACGCGCCCTGTATGTGAGGATAAGGCATCGCCGAGCCGTAAAAACGCATGTGCAGGCAATGGTTCGGCAAGCCTTGCAAACAGTAGCTGCACGCTTTGCAGGGTCTGGACGGCGATATCGCAACCAGCTGCCCGACACTGAATTCGGTGGCGTTTTCACCGGTTTGTATAACGCGACCGGAAACTTCGTGACCAAGAATCATCGGCTCACGCAGTTGTACCGGGCCAAAGCCGCCATGATTGTAATAGTGCAGGTCGGATCCGCAGATGCCTCCGCGAGCGATCTGCACCTGCACCTCGTCAGGGCCCGGAGCACGTGGTTCTCTTTCTTCTATTCGAATGTCTTTGGCTGCGTGTGCAACGATGGCGCGCATAAGGTTCAGGCCTGCGGAGAAGTAGCCCTGCACAGTATCTGACACACAAAGCGGACGCAATAAACGCCATAGAACCAGCCGCATCTCATCCGTGTAGAATAGGCGTTTTGCACACTGGACAGGTATGGATCTATTTAATCTTCAGGGCAAAACAGCGCTGATTACCGGCTCATCTCAGGGCATTGGACTGGCACTGGCCCACGGGCTTGCCGGTGCCGGAGCGCGGATTGTTCTTAACGGCAGAGATACCGCAAAACTTGCCGCGGCAGCCGGGCAGTTGCGCGATGCCGGGCACGAAGTGACCACTTCGGTGTTTGATGTGACCGACCACAATGCAGTACGCGAGGCTGTCGATACGCTTGAAAGTAACGGTACCCCCATTGACGTGCTGATTAACAACGCTGGTATGCAGCACCGCGGGCCACTCGAAGAATTTGAGCCCGATGCCTTCGAGAAATTGTTGCAAACCAATATTGCCAGCGTTTTTCATGTGTCTCAGGCCGTAGCCAGGCACATGATTAACCGCGGTGCCGGAAAAATCATCAATATTGCCAGTGTACAAACCGCACTGGCGCGTCCGGG
>CALLLY010000009.1 GCA_938008205.1 uncultured Granulosicoccaceae bacterium | reverse complement strand
CGCAATCGCGCTGGTTGATGCTGCAGCCAGCACCGCTGTCGGTGTGGGTAAGGTGGCCGCGAAAGGTGTGACCGCCACCGCCGGGGCATTGATCCCTGATGGTGACGACGATGAGAAAAAGCGTAAGAAGTAACGCGAAAGCTGCCCGAAGTTAGTAGTCGAACTCGCTCCATACCGGAGCGTGGTCTGACGGTTTTTCCATGCCTCGAATATCATAATCCACGCCACTGTCGATCAGTTTATCGGTCAGGCTACTGGTGGTCAGAATGTGATCGATACGCAATCCGCTTTTTGGCGAACGTTCGAAACCGCGGGTACGGTAGTCAAACCAGCTCAGACAATCCGTTGAATCCGGGTATTTGATTCGATAGGTATCGTCTAACCCGAACTTGCTGAGCTCGGCAAACCATTCGCGTTCTTCCGGCAGAAAGCTGACGTGCCCTTGCTTGAGCCAGGTTTTCCGGCGTGACTCACTGATACCAATATCTTCATCGACCGGCGCAATATTGAAGTCACCGATAATCGCAATAGGGTCGGTGCTGCTGAAGTCTGCGTTGATATGGCTGATCAGGTCAGCGTAGAATTTTTCTTTACCTGGAAATTTCACCGGGTGATCACGCTTCTCACCATTGGGAAAGTAGCCATTGAAAACGGTCAATGGATTGCCGTCTTTGGTTTCGAAAACACCGCAGATCATTCTTCTTTGTGCGTCGTCCGCATCGCCTGGAAAGCCTTTAGTCACCTGTTTGAACGGAAACCGCGACATCATCGCAACGCCGTAATGTGTTTTTTGTCCGTGGAACTCAACGTGGTAACCCATGTTGCAGATTTCTTCGATAGGAAATTCTGCATCGGGAACTTTTGTTTCCTGCAAGCCGATAATGTCTGGTGCGTGCTTATCGATCAGCGCTTCAAGCTGATGGAATCGTAAACGCAGGCTGTTAACGTTAAAGGAAACTATTTTCATGGTTTGGTTACCTGGTTTGAAGCGCTTGTGTGAGTGGTGAATCAGGCAATGCCGAATACTCGCACAGAGTCGAGTACACAGCGTAGTTGAGTAAGAGCACGGTTGGTCTCTTGTTGTTTGTCTTTGAGTGCCTGTAGTTCATCTTCACGAACTGACTGGTTGCGACTGGCAAGGCTGGTCAGTCGCTGCAGCTGGTTGCCAATGGTTTGCTCTGCGTTTTCTGATGCCTGTTGCCTGATTGATTCTACTGCGGCATTGGCAATTTCTTCAGCGCGTATCAGCTGTTGCTGCAGTGACGCCCGTTTCACATTGACCACCTGTTTTGCCAGTGGTTTTTTGATTGAACGGAAGGCCTCGTTGAGTAGCTCGTGCGAAAAGTTTTCTGTTAAGTCTTCGCATTGTTCGTTTAGAACTACTCGCAATAAGTCATCACCAAAATATTGTTCGACCGCCAGCGCTTTGGGTGCCGGGCAATCAAATACGTAATGCGCTTCAAGCAGTACGCTGCCGCGCTGCAGTGTTTCATCCTGCATGGCGCCGACCAGGACTTGTCCAAAGCCACCTGAAATAATCTGATCCATGGTGGTCTGTACCAGCGGATGCTCCCACGAGAAAAACTGTACCTCTTCGCGAGCCAGCGCAATGTGGCGTCTGAAGGTCATAGTCAATCCTTCATCAGGCAGCCCGGGGAATTCACTAACGGCCATGTGTTCACCGGCAGACACAATATAGGTATGTGCGGATTGATCTTCGATATCAATACCGAGGTTGTCAAACGCCTGATCTATATATTTGCGCAGTGTCGCGTCGCTGTCGTAAGCAACGATTTCTTCAATTATCGGAGTTGAGATTTCTTCACGGTGTGAGCTGAGCTCTAACAGCCGGTCACGGCCCTGTTCTATTGTCAGTGCTTCTGCGGTGGCGAGCGTTGCTGCCTGATCAATTAAAGCGTTAACCTGAGAAGGGTCTGGTGTGGCGGCAGTAAGGATAGTTTCAAACTGATCGATAAGTTTGCTTCTGACGATCTCGCCGACCTGACAGGTTTGCTCGAAAGCATTAAGCCCTTCGTGATACCAGCGCTGCAGAAAATCATCTTTGGAATTAACTTCCACGGGCACGTGAATATTTACCGTTTGTGTCTGGCCTATGCGATCGAGCCTGCCAATGCGTTGTTCGAGCAGATCGGCATTTTCAGGTAAATCGAGAAGAATCATATGGTGCAGAAACTGAAAATTTCGGCCTTCGCTTCCGATCTCCGAGCAAATCAAAATCTGACTGCCGGTTTCATCGTCTGCAAAATACTCGGCTGCGCGATCACGTTCGACAATAGACATCTCTTCGTGAAATACCGCAGCATGAAGCCCGAACTGATTCTTTAAAGATTCGCGCAGTGACTCTACCCGATCCACGCTTTTGCAGATCATCAGTACTTTTTCAGGGGCCAGTTCCTGCAGATGATTGCCCAGCCAGTCGATCAGACCTCCAGCCTGCATGCTGTAGGGATGAAACACGCGCTCGGGAAATCCGCTGACTGCGCCGCGTGTGTTTCGAAACATCACACGCCCGGTCCCGTGCAGGTCGATCAGCTCACTGACAATCTCGTGGTTATCCTGTGCTGCAATCTCAAGCGTCTGGAGTTGCTGTTGTTGATCTTTGTTAAGTTCCTTGTTTGCATTAAGCGCGGTAGCGATGTCTGCCATCGAGCGGTAGCCGGCTTCCTCTGTGCGAAACTGTTCTATTGAATTAAAACGATGAGGGTCGAGCAACTGCAGGCGTTCGAAGTGACCTTCGTTACCGGATTGTTCAGGCGTTGCCGTAAGCAACAGCAGTGATGGCACTGCTTCAGCAAGTGTGGCAATGCCGGGTGTGTCTTCGCTTTCGCAGGACAAGTCGAGATGATGCGCTTCATCGATCACCAGCGTATCCCAGCCTGCGGTGATTGCTTTGTCTGTGACTTTCGGGTCTGACAGCAGAAATGACATTGACGCCAGCACTAACTGGCGATCAAGAAAG
>CALLLY010000008.1 GCA_938008205.1 uncultured Granulosicoccaceae bacterium | reverse complement strand
TGTAGAACGCGAAATCGAGCGAATTTATCTGTTCGGAGATTGCCGACGTTACCACCGGCAGGCGATCGCAATAGCCAAGCGATTGGGGGTAGAGGTTTTTGTTTTCGAAGAAGGGTATGTCCGGCCAAATTACACTACGCTGGAGCGCAGTGGAGTTAATGGCAACTCTGAAGTGTGCGATAAAGCGGAGCTGGGCAAGCGTCTTGACGCTATGAACGTCACGTCGCCCGCGGAAGATAACACGTCGGCACCGGTAAACAGTGTATTTGTCAGTGCCGCGATTGGTGCGATGAAATACTACATTGCCTCGGCAGTAATGCGAAGCCACTTTCCCGGATATGAGCATCATCGTTCATTGAAAGTGTTTTCCGAAGGCCTGTACTGGATACGTTCCGGATTCAGAAAGCTGATGTATCGTTTCTCTGAGCGGAGTATTGGCAATAAATTGATTAACGGTGAAATACCGTACTTCCTTGTGCCGCTGCAGGTGCACAACGATACTCAGGTAACCCAGCATTCAGAATATAAGAGTGTTGAATCTTTTATAGAAAAAATTATCGTATCGTTTGCCGGTGCTGCTGAAAATACCCATCTGGTGTTTAAACATCATCCGTATGACCGGGGCTACAAGTGTTATAGAAAACACATCAATCGATTGTTGCGTAAGCACAATGTACAGGGGCGGGTATTCTACGTACACGATACTGATTTACCGTCTTTGCTGCAGAACGCCAGTGGGTCCGTGCTGATAAATAGCACTGTTGGTATATCATCTCTTTATCATCAGACGCCGGTAAAAGCGATGGGCAATGCCATTTACGATCTTCCGGGCCTGACACATCAGGGATCACTGGAAGCGTTCTGGCAGTCGCCGGGAGTGGTGGATAAGGAGCTGTATCAGAAGTTCCGTGAGTATCTGATTTCCAGGACTCAGATCAATGGTAGCGTTTACACTGAAGTAGAAGCAGAAAGTGGAGCTTCCGGTATGATCTGGTCTGCGGATATGTTTCGAACGCACATACAGGCCACCTACCATAATGTGATTGATCTGGAACAGCGAAGAGCAGAAGAGCAGGATGCGTTGGAAAGAGAGGCGCAGAAAAAGATGGCGGTCTAACAGAGACTCAGTTTCACAGACTAATACAAAAGCCGGATGCGTCAGTATCCGGCTTTTTTTGTGGCTACTTCAATGACTTTAGTTCCATCTGCCCGGCTGATACAAGACGCTTACGTTGCTCTGCAAGAGAGTCCTTTTTCAGGATGGTTTGAAGATTTTTAGTCATCTTGCTCATGCATCGTGACTCTATAGTTTGCCTAAGCAGGTCCGTGACCTCACACAGCGACATCAACGTTCTGTGATCGCCAAAGCCGGTATGCTCGCATCTATCGCAACCGGGTGCGTAATTTAAAGCACTGTTAGCCACAATGTGGTGATCTTCCATCATCCTGATTTCTGCGCCATTTGGATCGTGTGCTTCGGCGCAGTGGGGGCAAATCATGTGAGCGTGGTCGAGTTCTATGAGGGTAGTAAGGTTCGTGGCCAGTTGCCTTTCACTGATTGCGATGTCACTCAGTTGCCTTGTTGCTTTGGCAGAGCTTTGGGCTTGCACAAACACGGTTGCTGTCGGGTAGACATTTAGCAAGGCGTTAAGCAATTCAGGATCGCTGCTGCTGTGCCAGTCGATAAATATATGGTCCGAATCAAGTTCCGGGATACTGGCGGCGTCAATGGCGGTTGTATGGCTGACTCTTGCGACCTTTTTTCGTTGTGATGATTCGAACGAAACCAGTTTGGTATCGAGGTTATTGTACTCTGCAAGCAATGCGTAATAGGTGTTACACAGTAACTCGACTGATGGACTGGATATAACCGTAAGTCCTTCACGTTGCTGGCTAGTGTGCATTCGCAGCTTTGCAATGGAATCTGTTGAAAGCGTGGTTTGATCCAGAGTATCCGCAATATTTCTCGGATGATTGATTTGAATAGTTAGCGCCGAACCCGTGGTGGTCGAGTACATAAAACACTCGATGTGACAAAGAACATTGTCCCGGCTTGCGTCAAATACAAGCGATGCTTCTGAACGATGACTGGCGCGCGCGGTTTTACTTTTAAACTCGGCCATAAGTTCTGCAACGACGTTTCCGGAATCGACACGGTACTCAGTCAGCCTGCCATTTACTCGGGCTCTGACACGACAAAAGTCCGCTTCCTGCTCCAGGTGAGCAATGCGCAGATTAGATTTGAGGGACTGGTCCAGCAGGTCGAAAAATACCTGGACGCCGTAGGGAGATTCGTCGTCATTTTGCGCATCGAGCGCTGCGACTGACGATAGTGCAGCTTTGTGCATTTTGGTGTGTGCCGTGAGATCTGTTAACTCTCAGGTTATCGGCAGAAATGCGGCACCTTTGCGTTCGCGCTTACCGTACTGCGATGGCCGAACAGGATTGTTCGGCCAGGCAATCCGGACGCTATAAAAGTCGCTACTTAAAATAGACCGGCTGCACTTCGCCGCTGGCAATTTTGTTTTTCCATATAGCCGGGCCGGTCTGGTGTACAGCCTCACCTGTGCTGTCTACAGCAACCGTTACCGGCATGTCTTTGACCACAAATTCATGAATTGCCTCCATGCCGAGATCTTCAAAGGCGACAACTTTGGCTGATGTAATGGCTCGGGAAACCAGGTACGCCGCGCCACCCACCGCCATCAGGTAAACCGAGCGGTGCTTTTTGATCGC
>CALLLY010000007.1 GCA_938008205.1 uncultured Granulosicoccaceae bacterium | reverse complement strand
GACTAAGCTGCTGTCTTTACACAGGGCAGCCAGCACAATGAATTCATGGCACCGCGCATTCGAGCGGTGTCGTCATCCGGTGCCATCATGCACTCAATTCCTACCGTCACTTATGCTTAGGTGAACATTTTGTCGCACGTTAAAAAAATCAATCGTATCCTTGTTGCTAACCGAAGCGAAATAGCCATCCGGGTTTTCCGTAGTGCTCATGAACTGGGCATGCAGGCGATTGCAATCTACAGCCATGAAGATCGTTATGCGCTGCATCGCTTCCAGGCTGATGAGTCCTATCAGGTTGGTAAACCGGGGGAACCGATTCGCAGTTACCTGGATATTGAAGCGATCATTGCGATTGCCAAACAGCACAACATCGATGCTATTCACCCGGGCTATGGATTCCTTAGTGAAAACCCTTTGTTTGCCGCACGTTGTCGTGAAGAGGGCATTATTTTTATTGGCCCGGCTAATGACACCCTGGATAATCTGGGCGATAAGACATCCGCACGCAACATCGCAAAAAAGGCGGGTGTGCCGGTGCTTGGTGGCAGTAAGAAAGCGATTACTTCGTATGCATCAGGTCTTAAGGAAGCGAAGAGTACCGGCTTTCCAATTATGCTCAAGGCTGCACACGGTGGTGGTGGCCGCGGTATGCGAGTTGTTAAGAATGAAAAGTCTTTTAAAGAATCGCTCGAAGCATCGCAACGAGAATCCTTTGCGGCTTTTGGAAGTAAAGCGGTATTTATAGAAAACTTTGTTGCAAACGCCCGTCATATTGAAGTGCAGATTCTTGGGGATATGCATGGCAATCTGGTTCATCTTTATGAGCGTGATTGCTCAGTGCAGCGTCGCTATCAAAAAGTGGTGGAGATTGCACCAGCGCCAAATCTGTCTGAAACACTGCGAGATGAAATTTGTGAAGCAGCATGTGCCATTGCGCGATCAGCCAATTATCAAAATGCAGGCACAGTGGAGTTTCTGGTAGATGCAGACAGTGGCAAGTTTTTCTTTATTGAAGTGAACCCTCGGATACAGGTCGAGCACACCGTAACCGAAGAAGTTACCGGTTTTGATCTGATCAGAGCTCAGATTCTAATCGCTCAGGGAGACAACCTTGCAGAGATTGGTATTGAAGACCAGAGCGACATTACTACTAATGGTTTTGCGTTGCAGTGTCGTGTAACCACCGAGGATCCCGGTAACAATTTTATGCCTGACTACGGACGCATTAATCAGTATCGCTCTGCCAGTGGTATTGGTATTCGTCTGGATGCGGGTAGTGCGTTTGTTGGTGCGGTGGTAACACCATACTACGATTCTATGCTGGTAAAAGTCAGTGCGCGTGGCAAAAACTTCGAGCGCGCTGTCACTCGTATGCAACGCGCATTGAATGAGTTTCGCGTGCGCGGTGTAAAAACCAATATTCCTTTTCTGCTAAGGCTTTTAAAAAATCCGGTGTTTAACGCTGGTGAATGTAACACCCGGTTTATTGATAACACCCCTGAGTTATTTGATTTTAAAGACCGACCAAGCCGTGCAAGTCGAGTCCTGACCTACCTGGCAGATGTCGCGGTCAACGGCAACGAATTGGTAGCCGATCGTCCTGTGTCCCGGCGTCGCGATCCGGTACCTTTATCCTCCATACCGGCGAATACAGCTTTGCCAAAAGGCACACGTGATCTGTTTCTGGAAATGGGTGCTGATGATTTCAGTCAGTGGATACTCAAGCAGAAGAAGCTGTTGCTGACGGATACTACCTTCCGGGATGCTCACCAATCGTTGTTTGCTACACGCATGCGAACTGATGACATGCTCAACATTGCCAATCATTACGCATATCACTGTGCGGATCTGTTTTCGATTGAGATGTGGGGCGGTGCAACCTTTGACACCTCAATGCGATTTCTAAAAGAAAACCCCTGGCAGCGGCTGGAACAACTGCGCGAGCGCATCCCCAACATCTTGTTTCAGTGTCTGGTTCGCTCTTCCAGTGTGGTGGGTTACGTTAATTACCCGGACAATCTGGTTAAAGCTTTTATCAAGCAGTCGGTAGAAAGCGGCATGGATGTGTTCCGCGTGTTTGACGCCCTGAACTGGGTGCCCAACATGAAAGTGACCATGGACAGCGTACGTAAACATGGTGGCATTTGTGAAGCGGCGATTTGCTATACCGGTGATATACTCAACCCTGAGAAAACCAAGTACACGCTTGAGTACTATATCGATCTGGCAAAACAGCTCGAGGAACTTGGCGCACATATACTTTGTATCAAAGATATGGGTGGACTATGTAAACCGGAGGCTGCTGTAATACTCACCAAGGCTCTGAAGAGTGAACTCAGCATTCCGGTACACTTTCACACGCACGATACAGCAGGTATTCAAGCGGCTGCGATTCTGAACGCCAGTGGTGTGAAACTGGATATTGCCGATGTTGCTATGGCACCGTTATCTGGTGGAACCTCGCAACCGAACCTGAACACGGTGGCTGAGGCAATCAAATTTGGTCCGCGAGCGACCGGACTGGATTCTCGCAAGCTCGATGAAGTGGCTGATTACTGGCGCAGCGTACGAGATTTCTATACGCCGTTTGAAAGTGAAACGTTACCGGCATCCGGCGATTTGTACCGGCACGAAATGCCTGGCGGTCAATATACAAACCTGTATGAACAGGCGCGTGCTTTAGGCCTGGCAGATCAATGGACTACAGTGTGTGATACCTATGCCTCGGTTAATCAGTTGTTCGGTGACATAGTCAAGGTGACGCCGACATCCAAAGTCGTTGGCGACATGGCGCTGTTTATGGTGGCCAACAATCTGGATATCGATGATGTGATGAACCCCGACAACGAGCTGGCGTTTCCGAATTCTGTGGTAGATCTGTTCAGCGGGATGATGGGTAAACCTTATAAAGGTTTTCCAAAGAAAGTACAAAACCGAATTTTGCGCGGTGAAAAACCCATGCGCGGGCGTCCTGGAACAGCGCTTGATCCTGTAGATTTCGAGCAAATAAAAACTGATTTAGAAGCAATCGGGTTGGATAATCCGAGTCAGCAGGATGCCATTGCCAGTGCGCTTTACCCGGCTGTTTTTAAGGACCTGGTCGGTCATCAGGAAATCTATGATGACACCAGTGCTCTGCCAACTCCGGTATTTTTCTACGGTTTACGTGCCGGTGAGGAAATCGTTATCGATGAGTACCAGGGAAGAGCATTGATTATTAAATTTCTCACCGTTGGCGACGCACATCAGGACGGGCGGCGAACGGTGTTCTTCGAATTGAATGGACAGCCGCGCGAGGTTTCTATTGGTGATCGCAATCTCACATCATCAGTAGATGCGCACCGTATGGCAGACCCGGGCAATGATGATCATGTGGCCGCGGCAATGCCCGGAATGGTGGTAAATGTTGCCATTGGTGTAGGCGAGAAAGTCGAGAAGGGTCAGTCAGTGATGGTGCTTGAAGCGATGAAAATGGAATCGACCATCTATGCACAGAAGGCGGGCAAGATTAAGGAAATTCTCGTTAAGCCCGGAAGTGAAATTGAAACCGGTGAGTTGCTGGCCATAATCGAGTAGCACGGCAATGATGCTGTAAACCCGCGGATTGCTGAGGAGTCAGTCTATGCTAAAGATCAGGTCGTTTGAGCTACCGGATCAGAACGCAGTGATTGAGCTGTGGGACAGCTGTGGATTGCTGCGCCCGTGGAACGATCCTGAACTCGATATTTTGCGCAAGCAATCAGTCGGAGCCGATTTGTTTCTGGTGGGTGAACTCGACGGCGGGATTGTAGCTGCGGTAATGGGCGGATATGACGGGCACCGTGGTTGGATGAACTATCTGGCAGTGTGTCCGTCGCAACAACGCCGCGGTTATGCGCAGCAGCTGGTTAAAGCGCTCGAAAAAAGACTAATTTCGATTGGTTGCCCCAAGTTAAACCTGCAGGTTCGCGTTGATAACGATCAGGTGATGCAGTTTTACAAAAAGATCGGCTTCAAGGACGATAACGTGGTGAGTTTTGGTAAACGGCTGATTAGCGACACTGCAGCCAATGTTCGACAACAATAAAATAGCGGGTTGATCAGCCAGCAGAGTGTTGCGCTAACACAGCATCAGCATAAGTCGAAAGACAGCACGGGCGTCGTGCGGCTGGATCAGGGCAGCATGAAGATTAACGGGCAGGCGCAATTATCCGGACGCTGCTTCATTCCATTGCTAACAGGTTCGAATAAGATCGATGAACTATGCGGCAATTTCCAGCTGAGGGCAGTGCGTGGCGAGTGTGAAAGCGCGGCATATATCCTCGACTGTACTGTTTTTAACTGCCAGTGGCAGAAAGAACCGATACTGGTGACCATTGTCATCGCAGCATGGCTCGTCCCTAAACAATACCCACACCGCCACCCCGTGCAGAGGATCAGCTGATACATCTCGCTCAACCACGAAATCGAATTCATCGATTGAAAGCTGTTCGATTTTCAACTTCGTTCTCACCCTAATTGTGAAGCCATTGGGAGAGTGTAGTTGATCCCGGCAATTTTGCCGCCGGTCTGACAGTGAATGGTACAGAAGTTGCCGAGGCAATCTGTTTATCTGCTGTGATCGTGGTGATCCAGCGAAAAGTAGCGAGAAAAAACCAATGCAATATCAGGCTTATAAAGCGATGTTGGTGGCTTGCGTCGTTGCCGGGGTAACAGGTTGTGGTGGCTCAGACGGTGTTGAAGTCATTGATAACCTGCCCGGGCAGGGGCAACACACACCCCACACAGACATTGAGCAGGGGGTGTGGCCTCCGCAGCCCTTGGGAATGTCTGATGTAGAACCCCTTCCTGCAAGCGCCCGTGAAAGTGCCCAAAGTGGAGTTATTAACGCTGCGAGGGGAAAAGTGATGAACAACCCGTCGATACGTCAGGTGCTGGGTGATGACTATATCGAGTTTGATGGCAGCATGGGTGACTCGAAAGGAAATATTACCGCTTCATTCCTGTTTTTCAGTTACACCAATAACAACACCGTCGAAGTGAATCTTTCGCGAAGTGGAGACGTCTCATCGACGACTTATGCTGCATCACAATATCAGCCTACTGAGCATGCTGTAGAGGTTGAACGTGCGATATCACTGGCTGAAACGGCACTGGTTGCCCAGGGATTCGAAACAACGGGGCTGACTGGCACCGCGATGCTGGCTTTCCCCCGCTCCAGTGCTGATACAGACAGTGGTCAACAGTTTTATGGCAGCCGGGTTATGTATGTGACCTTCGGCCCTGGAAATGGTGAGTTACCTATTTACAGTGCGCTTGCCAACCTGAGTAACAACACTGTTAGTGAAGAGGGCCTGATTCAATGAACAAAATGCTAAGTAAACTGATAGGGGCTGCTATAACCAGCGTTGTGTTGTGTGCAAACAGCATGGCGGCAGATGTTGAATGGCAGGGCTGGAGCTTTGACTACACGACCAATGAGAATTCGTCAGGTCTGGTGATCAAGAATGTCGACTACAACGGCAAGCGGATTCTCGGTAAAGCCAGTATGCCGGTCATGCGTGTTGAGTATGATCGGGATATCTGCGGTCCCTATGCAGATATTCTCTCTTCTACGCGTTTGCGACCAGCCAATACCGGCGCACCTAACAGTGCCTGTGATGGTCAGTCTGTATGTCGACGTACGTTTACCCAGAATGGTGAGCGCATGCTTGAGGTTGGATCGAACTGGCAAATCGGTGAGTACCAGATTTACCAGACCTACTATTTCAGTGAGCAGGGCTATATCGACTCACGTGTTTATAGTCGTGGTCTTCAGTGCCAGGTCAATCACCGGCATCACGCTCAGTGGATGTTTGATTTTGACATCGCCGGTGAAGACAACGACAGAATCCTGCGGGGTGCCGATTCACTGCAAACCAATGAATTTAATGATCTGACTTCAAACACCAGTTACTGGACTGTCGAAGACGCGGTGACTGGCGATAGTGTTCGCCTGGTGCCATCAGCAGATGACGGTTCGCCGGATGGCTTCGCCAGATGGGATGCTGCCGCGCGTCGCTATAACTCTACAGAAGTTGGTCGCTGGCGTCTTGGTGCCAGAGGGGAGATTGGTGACAACTACATGAACCCTCCGCAGAATATTGACGGACAGGATGTGGTCTTATGGTACATCTCGCATCTGCCACACGCGGCCAGTGAAGGTTCACGTATATGGCACGCCTCCGGTCCTCGGATTGAAGTGGCGAGCTCGGTAACTCCGGAACCAGAACCAGAACCAGAACCAGAACCGGAACCCGAACCAGAACCAGAACCAGAACCAGAACCAGAACCAGAACCAGAACCAGAACCAGAACCAGAACCAGAACCAGAACCAGAACCAGAACCAGAACCCGAGCCAGAACCTG
>CALLLY010000006.1 GCA_938008205.1 uncultured Granulosicoccaceae bacterium | reverse complement strand
CACCAGCATGAGCAACAACAACACAATATAGACGGCTTTCAATCATGATCTCCGGTTGGCATAAGTTCTTGAAGTACGAGGTTCCCTCCCCGGCACATCAGACATTAATTGCGTGCAAGTGTTGTTCAGTTGACGCAACAGTGCCCTGAATTATGATCAGATTAGGCGAGCGACGCAAAGATCCCTGGACCCAGAGCACTCCGGATACCCTCTATGAGGTAACCACACAAGAGCAACACGTCGAGGTAAACGCACCGTACCTGCAGAAATTTTCCGTGCCGTTCGAATACCCGGTGTATTTCACCGATAAGTTGTTTGATCCGGAAAACCCGATACTGCAACAAACGCTGACACGTCTGGAAGCAGATAAACGCCATCGAATAATAATATTCATCGACGATGGTGTTGCTGGTGCAATGCCGGATCTCGCCGGACAAATCAATCAGTACGCTACGGTACACAGCCAGCATATCGATCTGGTCCGCCAGCCAATCTGTATGCCTGCTGGAGAAAAGCTCAAGTCAGAACTGCATTTTATTGAACAAATGCAAAAACATCTGGCGGACAGCCACATTGACCGGCACTCATATGTGGTTGCCATTGGGGGTGGTGCTCTGCTGGACGCGGTCGGGCTAGTAGCTGCTACTTCACATCGCGGTATTCGTCA
The DNA here is from genome assembly GCA_938008205.1 of uncultured Granulosicoccaceae bacterium. Classification (GTDB taxonomy): domain Bacteria; phylum Pseudomonadota; class Gammaproteobacteria; order Granulosicoccales; family Granulosicoccaceae. The sequence continues at coordinate 5,233 of CALLLY010000006.1, read as the reverse complement.
TATTCGAATCCCCACCACGGTGCTTTCGCAAAACGATTCGGGAGTCGGCGTAAAAAACAGCGTCAATCTTTTCGGGCAGAAAAACTATATTGGGACATTTGCGCCACCTTTTGCGGTATTAAATGACTACGCCTTTATTCGATCACTGCCGCAACGAGACAAAATCTGCGGTATGGCAGAAGCTGTAAAGGTTGCCCTGATTCGAGACCAATCATTCTATGTCTGGCTGGAACAAAACGCTGATAAGCTGGCAGTGTTTGAAGAAGCGGCAATGAAAACCATGATCAGGCGTTGCGCAGAATTGCATATGCGCCAGATCGCACAGGGAGGAGACCCATTCGAAAGCGGCAGTGCCCGCCCGCTCGACTACGGCCACTGGGCAGCGCACAAACTTGAGACCATCACCAGATACCATCTCAGACACGGCGAAGCAGTCGCAATCGGCCTGGCACTGGACACACATTACTCAGTACTGAGCGGCCTGCTACCGGAAGGTGAAGATGAGCGGGTTTGTTTCTTACTGGAACATCTGGGTTTTAGACTGTGGCACCCGGCACTGGAGATGCAATCAGCTAACAGTCAACTCGATGTATTGACTGGTCTTGCCGATTTCAAAGAACACCTCGGCGGTAAGCTCACCATTACCCTGCTCAGCGCTATCGGCACCGGGATCGAAGTCCATGAAATGGATGATGATCTGGTGGTTAAGAGCATACGATGGTTAAAAAACAGACAACACAAGTAGACACCCAATGACCGGCATCGCCACAGAATTGCTGATGCAATGGCTGAGTAATCGATTGACTCCAGATCAATCGTCATGGTTTCACACCCAGCTGCAGAAGATTGCACAGTCCAACTCAGACCGTGAACTTCACATTACGCTTGGCATGATACCGCGTAAACTCGGGCGCGCTGACCTGTTGCCATCTGCCGAGGAACTTTCCGCAGCAGACAAACACGCACCTGGCTGGAACCCAACGCACTGGAGCATCGACAGCACCGCACGCATCGCGGTTATCTGCCATCTTGCTTCCCTGAGACCAGAACAATTCGACGATACACTCACCGACCTTATTCGCAATGCAGACCTTGCGGAATCCATTGCTCTATACAGCGGCGTTGCGTTGTACCCGCAAAGTTCACAGCTCGACAATCTGATTGGTGAAGGGCTGCGTACTAATATCAGATCAGTTTTTGAAGCTATTGCGCATAACAACCCCTACCCGGCCACGCACTTCGACGAAAACCGCTGGAATCATATGGTACTGAAGGCTTTGTTTATCGATAGCACGTTAGCGCCGATCTATGGGCTGGATAAACGCGCGAACCCCGAGCTTGCCAACATACTGTGTGACTATGCCAACGAACGCTGGGCAGCCGGACGGCTCGTCACTTTTGAGCTCTGGCGCTGTGTTGGTCCGTTTGCTACCGGAAAGATGATTACTGATCTTGAGCGTGCGGCAGCTACCGATAACCAACTTGAAAAACAGGCAGCACTATTGGCACTGAGTGATGCGCCGGACCAACAGGGTCATCAAGTACTAAACAGCCATCCACAAGTTGCCTGCCAGATCGCCAGTGGTGAGTTAACCTGGAACACTATTTCAGAAAATGCACGTGCGAGTAACGCCTAATGATGTTTATTGATCCCCATGCACATATGATCTCACGCACCACGGACGACTACGAGGCGATGGCAGCCTCTGGCATTGTCGCGGTGATAGAGCCGGCTTTCTGGGTGGGGCAGCCAAGAACGCATGTAGGCACCTACATCGACTACCTGTCAGCCATTATTGGGTTTGAACGTTTTCGTGCCGGACAATTCGGCATCCGTCACTACTGCACGGTTGGATTAAACTCAAAAGAAGCCAACAATGAAGCACTGGCTGAAGACGTGATGGAAATCCTGCCGCGATTTGCACTCAAAGAGGGCGTTGTCGCTATTGGCGAAATAGGCTACGACGAACAAACCGAGCTTGAAGACAAATACTTTCGACTGCAGCTGGAGCTTGCCAAAGAACTGGAACTGCCGGTGATGATCCACACACCACACCGCGACAAAAAACGCGGTACATCAAGATCGATGGATGTGTGCGAAGAACACGGCATGGATCCGTCAAAAATCATTGTCGATCACAACAACGAAGAAACCGTTAGAGAGGTGCTTGATCGCGGTTACTGGGCAGCATTTTCGATTTATCCTTCAACCAAAATGGGCAACGCACGCATGGTAGAGATACTTGCAGAGTACGGAGCCGAGCGCATCATGGTTGATTCAGCTTGTGACTGGGGAATTTCTGAACCACTGGGCGTGGCCAAAACCGCAAAGCTTGCACTTGAACGCGGTATACCACAGGACCAGGTAGAAATGGTTTGCTATAAAAACGCCCTGATGGCTTACGGACAAAGCGGACAAATGCACGAAGATGACTGGTTAAATCCAACAGCAATTGACCAGCGCACCATGTATGAAGGTAACTCAATATTGAGAGGCGGCCGTGAACCGATGGTGCAGGAAACTGCGGTAAAGCGAAACGCCAATGAACTGATAATTGAATGACCAACAACACAGGCTCTACAGTTGTACCAGACAGCGCACTGAAGGATATAGGATTGCATGACGAAATCACTGCAATCAAAGATCTCGGCAAACAACAATACTATCCGATAGATAAACTGCAGGCTCACATCGACAACATTCCCCATGTTGCCATTTCAGTATTTATTTTTGACGGCGAAAACCTGCTACTGCAAAAACGTGCAACTACCAAATACCACTCAGCCGGTCTATGGGCCAACACCGTGTGTTCTCACCCCAAATGGCTGGAATCCGCTGAAGACTGTGCACATCGCAGACTTCAGGAAGAGCTTGGCTGGCAGGTACCGCTGACTTTTTTCGGATCGATAGACTACGCCGCCCGCGTTGGTGATCTTTTCGAAAACGAACATGTGCACTGCTTCTTTGGTAAGCACAGCCGCGCCAATAACATTGCGGACTACAATCGCGTTGAGGTTGAAGACGTGGACTGGCTAACGCTGTCACAGGTTTCAGATGAACTTGCCGGCAATCCATCCAGGTTTACCGAGTGGTTTAGAATCTATATGACCCACCACCGGCAAATGATCACAGATCTCCTGAATTGACTGTATCCTGGTCAATCCCCGAACACGTGCGTTAACACAAGCTCTTTAAATTTCAGCGTATCTGCCTCACCGTCCGGCAGATATTCGGCAGCAGAACTGATGAGTACCGGCCCATGCTGAGGGTCATCGGTGGGGCGTCCATGCGAGCCTTTAACAAGCCGTGTATCGTTGTGCGAAATAACATCCAGCAACGTTCTAAAGCCCAGCTTTTTGCGAATAACTCTCGAGCCGATTGCGAGCATCGGCAGTTTTATATTCGGATCGACAAATAACTCTACCGGATCGTATCCAGGCTTGCGATGAATATCCACCGTTCGAGCGTAGTCCGGCGCTTTGTTGTCATCCAGCCAATAGTAATAGCTGAACCATCTGTCGGCTTTGGATATGGCCACAAGTTCACCTGCGCGTTCATGATCCAGCCCCCACTGCTTTTTACCGTTTTCGTCAAGCACATGTTCAACCCCTTCCAATCCTTCCAGCAACCGGCGGGTCTCATCAAGTTTATCGGGGTTGTTGACATATACGTGTGCAAGTTGATGATCAGCTACCGAGAAGGCATCAGATGCACCTGCATCAAGCTGCTCCATATTTTTTTCAACGCGCACTCGCAGCAAGCCCGCCTGCCGCAACGACCTGTTGATATGCACTGCATCGGTGACCGGTGTAATACCATACTCCGACACAACGATAACATGTTGCCCCTGAGCTTCTGCAGTTCGTATCAGTTGCCCACATAGCTCATCGACCTGACGCAGATCCCGTTGAATATCCTTATGCTGCAAATCCGGCCCCAATCGCTGCAGGTTATAATCAAGGTGTGGCAGGTAAGTCAGTGTCAGCGTGGGTTTGCGGGTTTCTATCACATGGCACGTCGCATCAGCAATCCATTTGCTTGACGTGATATCCGCACCCGGCCCCCAGAATTTAAACAACGGGAACTGACCGAACTTTGCGTCAAGTTCATCATGCAGGTCGGCGGGATAGGTATAGTGATCCGGTATCTTGCGGCCATCCGCGGGATACATAGGCCGTGGCGTTGCACTCCAGTCTGCGCTTGAGTACATGTTGTACCACCAGAACATTTTCGCGCAGGTAAAGTCGTTATCACGCTTTTTTCCGACATCCCAGATTTTCTCCCCGGCAACCAATCGATTGGATTGCCGCCACAACCAGACTTCGGAAAGATCACGAAAATACCAACCATTTGACACAATACCGTGATCAGTCGGTGGCAGGCCTGTGACAAGACTTGATTGGGCTGTGCAGGTTACCGCTGGCGTAACCGCTTTCATTGGCCTTACTCCCCCTTTCTTCGAAAGTTCGAGTAAATTCGGTGTATGTTCACCAACCAACGAGGGGCTGAGCCCGACCACCAGGATAACGAGTGTATTGTGCATGATTACATGATAGGGAGCAGACCTCTTTTTATACAACAATATCCATGCAATGCAACTATATTCATAGTTCACGAATTACTTCACACTCAGATAACAACCATATGCAATTGCAGCATGCTGACGGGTCCGCCGTACATCTGACCTACTGCTCTAATATTCACGCAGGCGAAAGCCTCTCAGAGGTCATGGAGAACCTGAATCGGCATATACCACCGATACGAGAGAAGCTTGCTGTGGATAAACCGTTCGGACTCGGTTTGCGTTTGTCGGCAGAAACTGCAGATAATCTAACCGAACCACAAGCGCTCGCACAGATGCAGCAAATACTTCAACAACACAATTGCTACGTTTTCACGATCAATGGTTTTCCGTATGGCCCTTTTCACGGCACGCGGGTTAAAGAAGAAGTTTATCTTCCGGACTGGAAAGACACTGAACGACTGCGTTACACCAATACACTTGCAGATCTTTTTTGCGAGTTATTACCTGCAGGGCAAACCGGTAGCATCAGCACCGTACCGGGCGCTTTTAAATCCAATGTAAAAACCTCTCAGGATATTGAACAGATGACAAGCCTGTTTGTTCAACACTGCGCTCATCTGGTAAATCTTGAACAAAAGACCGGGAAAACCATCGTACTGGCACTGGAGCCGGAACCCTGCTGCTTTCTCGAAACCGTGGAAGAATCC
>CALLLY010000005.1 GCA_938008205.1 uncultured Granulosicoccaceae bacterium | reverse complement strand
CTGCACTGGCAGGCTATACCGATAAAAGAATAACCCGGGCACTGAAGGCCATTCATAGCGAGCCTCAACACAGCTGGACACTCGACACACTGGCGGCCACAGCCGGCATGTCCCGCACATCGTTTGCGACAACCTTTACCCGTTACTTGTCATTATCGCCACTGGCGTACCTGACTCAGTGGCGCATGGAGCTGGCAAGGCAAAAGCTGCTGGATACCACTGATCCGTTAATACAAATTGCGGCAAATTCAGGGTATCAGTCAGAAGCTGCGTTCAGCCGTGTGTTTAAAAAGCACTACGACATAGCGCCTGCCACCTACCGCAGAACACACCAGCAACAACGCACTGGCTCTTCGACTGTATAAATCTATAAAAACACGAATCAGCGCTTTCTGGGCTTGGCTCTGACCGTGGCAGGTGTATTTAACGGGTCATCCGGCCATGGATGTTTGGGATACCTGCCAGCGAGGTCTTTCTTTACTGCGGGATAACTGTTCGTCCAGAAATTAGCCAGGTCTTCGGTGATTTGAACGGGCCGATGCGCCGGAGACAAGAGCTCGACTTTCAACGGAATTTTTCCATTGGCGACCGACGGGTTCTCATGACAACCAAACATCTCCTGTAGCTTTACCGCCAGTACCGGATTGCCTTCACAGGCATAGCGCAACTTGTGTGAATTGCCACTCGGTACGGTATAGCGGCGTGGCAACATTTTCTCCAGCTGCTGTTGCTGTGCATAATTCAGTAACGACGATAACGCCGTCAAGACATCCAGCCTTTTTAACGCCGCTAAAGTGCCCGCCTTGCCGACAAACGGCAGTAACCAGCTGTCAAGTGTATTAAGCAGATGCTTATCATCAACAATCGGGAAATCTTCATGGTGTTCCCTGATTCGAGTTACCCTGGCCTGCCACTCAATCACGTCAGTGTTCCAGTCCAGACACTGGAGGCCCCTTTTTTTTATGGCTGCTAACAACGCCAGCTGGCGCTGCTCGGGGGTGATTTTCTGTAGTGGCTTTGCGTGCAGTATGATACGCCCCAGCCGGGTCTGACGTTCGGCAAGCACTTTTTCGTTGCGATCGTCCCACTCAACTGATTCATGCACGTCGATAAGATCTTCACACCACTGTTCGATACTCCGCAGCGTCAATGGAAGCGCTGCAAAAATCCGTGCTTCGTTACCACTGCCACCTAATCGTGCTACTGCCAGCCACTGATCCTGCGCGAGGGAATCTTCAGTATGTATAACCGCCCCTGCGCCAGAGCTGAGCAGGTATCTTCCCTCTGCCGATGCTCGTCGTCTGGCTATTCGATCCGGAAACGCGCGCGCCAGCAACACAGCGTAGTCAAATGCTTTGGTGTCTTCGGGTTTAGCCTTGCTATTCGATACATCGAGTAACTGTAACAGTTGTTGTGATCGACGCTGCTGTGACTTCGATAATCGCGAGAGTACGCTGGAAAAATCACAGCCACCAATCCGTGGTAAGTCTTCAAGCACGGCAGTCAGGTTACAAGCAGCTTTAGCCCACCCGCTTTGCGCCCCCCACAGCAACATATGACCATGCCTTGGATGCACCGGCAAAGCGGCCACCTTACGGCCATAACGAGTAAAGCCGGTGTCGCTCCAGGCACCAAGCGTGGTTAACAGGTTGGTTGCACCGGCAATAGAAGTCGCGGGTGGCGCATCAATCCACGGCAATGAGTTAATATCACTCACGCCCCACATGCCAAGGTCGCTTACCAGCGATGAGAGCTCTGCTCTAAGTATCTCCGGTTGCCAGCTTTCAGAGCGCGTTGCATGGCTGGCCTCAGACCATAACCGATAGCATACCCCTGCTTGCGTGCGACCTGCCCGCCCTGCACGTTGAGTAGCACTTGCGCGACTGGCCGTTACTGTTTCCAGTCTTTCTGCACCCGAATTCCGATCAATCCGTTGTCGTCTTTCAAGGCCACTATCGATCACGACACAAACGCCATCAATCGTAATTGAGGTTTCCGCAAGACTGGTGCTAAGAATAACTCTGCGTGGCGCACCCGGCTCAGCCGGAGAAGTCGCTGCCTGCTGAGCACTGCTGTTGATACCACTATGCAGCCGGTGCAGCACGGTATTCTTCGGCAATCTCTGATCAAGAGCTTTTGCAGTTTTTTCAATTTCAGCAACCCCGGGCAAAAACACCAGCACATCGCCTGCATGATTATTCAGTGCCTCAGTAACCACAACTGCCACAGCCGCTGGTAACGATTGAAATCTGTCACTGTGCCAGTGAATTTCTACCGGATGTTGCCGTACCTCACAAACCACCGGAGCACCAGCATTAATATGACTGCTTAAACCGGCACCATCCAGTGTGGCAGACATAAGTAACAGCCGAAGGTCATCCCGCACACTTTGCTGCACATCCAGACACAGCGCCAGGCCCAGATCAGCGTGCAGGCTGCGCTCGTGAAATTCATCGAAAACAATCACAGAGACCCCTTCCAGTAAGGGATCGTTTTGAAGAATTCGCGTTAGCACCCCTTCGGTGACTACTTCAAGGCGCGTATGAATCGACACCTGCGTAAGCCCCCGCATACGCAACCCGATGGTCTGTCCAACCGGCTCACCCAAATGCCACGCAAGCCGTGCTGCCACCCCGCGAGCCGCCAGGCGGCGTGGTTCTAACAGCAGTATTTTTCCTTCAAAGTCGGCGGTTAATAAAGCCAGTGGTAAGCCGGTACTCTTGCCCGCACCGGGTTGTGCCTGAAGCACAACATTGCCCTGTTGCAGACGATCGCACACGTCACCGGCTACCGCTACTATCGGCAAGTCCAGATCCGATAGTGCTGGCGGTTTGTTTGACAGGGTCATAACCTGAATCGGGGGATTGGCATTACCGCTATTGTCTCGCAGACAGGCAAGACACACAAAGAGATTTGTCTTTAGCGCAAGCCGCTTCGTTGGCGTGCGTTAACTCAGTTATCGAAGTCCGGCGCTCGTGTCTGCAGGTATACTGCTGCCTGATCTGAAAAGCCATTCAGATGAAACGTATCAGCTTCAAGATAATTGGCAACCGTGAA
>CALLLY010000004.1 GCA_938008205.1 uncultured Granulosicoccaceae bacterium | reverse complement strand
GTGAAGCATCAGCCTATGTCACCGGACAAATACTTCCGGTTGATGGCGGATTCACGGCAAAATAGTCGCCCTACTCTTCAGGAGAAAATCCACAATGTCCATCAGTGACAAGCTGGTTAACGACCTGGCTGCAAACCAGGTCAACTTCGTTACCACCGTGCCGTGCAAACAGCTGGGCGGTGTGATTGACGGTATCGATAAGCACGCAGATATAAAACATGTACCGTGCAACAAAGAAGATGAAGGTATAGGCCTGTGCGCCGGTGCCTGGATGGGTGGAACCCGTTCGGCCATTATTATGCAAAACACCGCCATTGGTGTGACCGTGAATACCCTGGTCACCCTTACCCAGTTTTACCGCATGCCACTACCGATGTTAATCAGCTACCGTGGCGAGCTGCGTGAACCGGTATCCTGTCAGGTAGAAATGGCCGTACACACCAAAGCACTACTCGACCAGCTCCTGATTCCTACTTATCACTTTCATCACGAATCAGACGCCGAAGAGTTCGACACTATTTTGAAATACTGCTTTATGTCTAAAAAGCCGGTAGCAATACTCACTGACGCCAACTTCTGGGGAGGGTACTAGCATGATCCGTTCTGAACTGCTGAAAACGCTATACCCGATTCTTGAAAAGCATTTTGTTGTTTGCAATATCGGCTTACCCAGCCAGGAATTGCATCAGCTGGGGGATCGTGAAAACTTTTTCTATATGCTCGGCACCATGGGCTTGTCATCGTCCATAGGCTTTGGACTGGCACTCAACCAGCCACAAACTATTATCGCTATTGATGGAGACGGCTCGGTTTTAACCAACCTCGGCACACTCTCGACGATTGGCAATAACGATGCAGACAACTTTGTTTTGTTTATAGTTGATAATGGCAGCTATGGATCAACCGGTGATCAGCCAACCTATGCCGGTGGTAAAACATCCCTGGCAGCTGTTGCAACGGCCTGTGGCTGCGAAAATGTTGTGGAATGTCAGTCGGCTGAAGGGCCTGCGGCATTACAGGCCGCAATCGACAGCAAAAAGAAAACTGTGATCGTCTGCAAGTGCGAATCCGGCAATATCAAGCTGCCCGTCATCGACACCGACCCGGTGGTGATTCGGCACCGATTTATGCAGGCACTGGCAGCGGCCAACGCCTGATTGCCCACGGCAAACACACAGACAAGAGGCACTGTGCCTCTTGAAATCCTAAAAAAGGGCGGCACTTTACCGCCTCTACTCAATCAATGACTCTATCCAGGTTTAAAAACTTATATTTACAACGTTTTAACCAGTTTTTGCCGTTAACCTGCTATAAGTCCCACGGGGTATGACAATACTCACCCCGCCTGCAGACACACCGTGGCCGTCAATCACCCAACCCCTGACTAAATTAGCCCGCCAGCCACGATTGCTGTAAGCTTCGCCACCTTCTCTCTCCCAGCACTGACACAGTAATAATTTATATGAGCTTCGACTCGCTCGATTTAAACGAATCGATCCAAAAAGCAGTAAAAGAACAAGGTTACGACACGCCGTCACCCATTCAGCAGCAAGCCATTCCATTGGTGCTCAAAGGCCATGATTTAATGGCAGCAGCACAAACCGGCACCGGCAAAACTGCCGGCTTTACGTTGCCAATTTTGCATCGCCTCAATGAAGGCGACGCCGCCAAAAATAATCAGGTGCGCGCACTTATTCTGACCCCTACCCGGGAGCTTGCCGCACAGATCTACGACAACATTGAGCAATACGGTAAATACCTGCCGCTCAAGGCGAATGTGGTTTTTGGTGGTGTGAAAATAAACCCGCAAATGATGAAACTGCGCAAAGGTACCGATATATTGGTTGCCACACCGGGCAGATTGATCGACCTTCACAATCAAAACGCGGTTCGCTTTAACCAGCTGGAAGTACTGGTTCTGGATGAGGCTGATCGAATGCTTGATATGGGTTTTATCCACGACATTAAGCGCATTCTTAAGTTTCTGCCGCAAAAGCGCCAGACACTTATGTTTTCGGCAACGTTTTCAAACGATATCCGAACACTGGCGAAACAGTTCCTGAATCAGCCGAAAGAAGTTTCAGTAACGCCGAAGAACTCAACCGCCAAAACCGTCTCACAGATTATTCATCCGGTAGACAAAGCCAATAAATCTGCGCTGTTAAAGCATTTAATACAAACTAACGCCTGGGATCAGGTGTTGATTTTTGTGCGCACCAAACACGGTGCGAACCGGCTTGCCAAGCAATTAGTGTCGGCAAAGATCAACGCTGCCGCCATTCACGGCAATAAAAGTCAGGGCGCACGCACCAAGGCACTGGCGCAATTTAAAAGCGGCGAATTGCAGGCTTTGGTTGCTACCGATATTGCGGCACGCGGTATCGATATCGATGAACTGCCGCACGTCATAAACTACGACATGCCACAAGTTCCGGAAGACTATGTTCATCGGATTGGTCGTACCGGGCGCGCCGGCTCCAGTGGTGACGCAGTGTCACTTGTCAGCGCTGACGAAGCCAAAATGTTGCGTGATATCGAACGACTAATCGGCAATACCATCAAACGCGCGGAAATTGACGGTTTCGAGCCGGATCACGTCGTACCAAACTCTCCTGCCGCACCTGCGAAACCCGCATTTAAGAAACCTAAAAAGAAGAAACCCAGGAGTAACAACGGCGCTAACCAATCCGGTAAAGTAACTACCGTTGGTAAAAAAAGAAAGCCGGCAGCCAATAGCAATAACTCTGGCGGAGGCAACAGTGCCTCTGGTGGCAGACGACGAAGACCAGCGGCTCGTCGAGTAAACGAAAGTTAGCAGGCCGTTTGGAAAGTTAGACAACACTTTAACTTCGCCACC
>CALLLY010000003.1 GCA_938008205.1 uncultured Granulosicoccaceae bacterium | reverse complement strand
ATTATGGTGGACGATTTTCCGAACGATTTTCGTCAGGGGGCCGTGGATAGTTCACGTTCAGCTGCCGGACTGGCTCAGGCGAGTTAGATCAACCATGGCCATATTGAAACACAGGTCACAGTCGCCATAATTTATTTGTCGGTACAGCGTTGGATTACAGCCATCAAGGTCATGTGAATCAATAGTATACTGGCGTAAACTGGAAAAGCTGTGCAAAACGGGGCGTTGTGCAGCCTATTCAGATGTAAACCATCGTGTCGAAAGAATTACTGTAGGTTATGTCAGACAAAGAGATCATTGAAGACTCCGGAACAGCGGTTGAAATCGCCAAACCAAAGCTTAAGAAGCCACCAATGTATAAAGTTGTGCTTCTTAACGACGATTACACACCGATGGAGTTCGTTGTTCTGGTGCTCGAGAGCTTTTTCTCCATGGATAGAGAAAAGGCAACTCAAGTCATGTTGCATGTCCACAGCCGGGGGAAGGGAGTTTGCGGGGTGTTTACTCGCGAACTGGCGGAAACAAAAGTTGTCCATGTGAACCAGTTTTCACGTGACAACCAGCATCCGTTAATGTGTGATATGGAAGAGGCGTAACTTGTGGCAAAAAAAACAATAAATAATTATATAGAGAGACCCGTGAGATGTTGAGCAAAGAACTCGAGTTCACGTTGAATAACGCGTTCAAGGAAGCGCGTGAAAAGCGCTACGAATTCATGACAGTAGAGCATCTGCTGCTAGCGCTTCTGGATAACCCGACAGCGGCGCAGGTGCTGCGTTCGTGTGGTGGTGAGCTCGAATCTCTGCGCACAGAGCTGGTCGAATTCATCGATGAAAACACGCCGTTGCTGGATGATTCCGACAACCGCGAAACTCAGCCGACACTGGGCTTCCAGCGTGTATTGCAGCGCGCTGTATTTCATGTGCAGTCATCAGGCAAGAAAGAGGTTACCGGTGCCAATGTTCTGGTAGCTATCTTTGGCGAGCAGGACTCGCACACCGTGTATCTGCTTAATAAGCAGAATGTAACCCGTCTGGATGTGGTCAATTACATCTCGCACGGCATTTCCAAAATTCCTGACGAAGACAAAGGCGAGCTCGAAGATCTCGGCAATGAAGCCGGTATGGAAGAGGGTGAGTCTGAAGCATCACCGCTCGACAAATACGCGACCAATCTGAACGTTCGAGCCAAAGAGGGCAAAATCGATCCGTTAATCGGTCGCGAGAAAGAAATCGAGCGTTCTGCACAGATTCTTTGTCGTCGTCGAAAAAATAACCCGCTCCTGGTTGGTGAAGCCGGAGTAGGTAAAACTGCCATTGCCGAAGGCCTGGCGCTGAAAATTGTTGCTGGTGAGCTGCCGGATGTATTGCTCAACAGCACGATCTATTCACTCGATCTGGGTGCTCTGGTAGCCGGTACGAAATACCGCGGTGATTTTGAAAAGCGTTTGAAGGCGGTACTTGCTCAGTTGCAAAAAGACGATGGCGCAATTCTGTTTATCGATGAAATCCATACCATAATCGGTGCAGGTGCTGCCTCCGGTGGTGTTATGGATGCATCTAACCTGATCAAGCCTATGCTTGCCACAGGTGAGCTCAAGTGCATCGGCTCGACTACCTATCAGGAATATCGAGGTATTTTTGAGAAAGATCGCGCGCTGTCCAGGCGCTTTCAAAAGGTGGACGTAGTCGAGCCTACCGTGTCTGAGACGGTTGAAATCCTGAAAGGTCTTAAAGGTAATTTCGAGGCTTTCCACGATGTTAAGTATTCTGGCAACGCACTCAAAGCGGCTGCGGAGCTTGCTGATCGTTATGTCAATGATCGTTTCTTACCAGACAAAGCCATCGATATCATCGACGAAGCAGGGGCCAGCCGCCGTCTGCAAAGCAGCCCCAAGAAGTCGATTGGTGTCAAAGAAATCGAGGCCATTGTGGCGAAGATTGCTCGTATCCCTGAGAAGAGTGTTTCCTCTACAGATATGGAAAAACTCAAGAACCTGGGTCGCGACCTGAGCATGCTGGTGTTTGGACAGGATCCGGCTATCGAGCAACTCGCTGCTGCTATCAAGATGTCTCGTTCCGGGCTGGGTCCGGAAGATCGTCCAATCGGTAGCTTCCTGTTTGCCGGTCCGACTGGGGTTGGTAAAACCGAGGTGACCAAACAGCTTGCCAAAGTTCTGGGCATCGAGTCACTGCGCTTTGATATGTCTGAATATATGGAGCGCCACACTGTGTCGCGCTTAATCGGTGCGCCTCCGGGTTACGTTGGATATGATCAGGGTGGGTTGCTGACCGATGCTGTTATTCAAAACCCGCACTGTGTGGTGTTGCTTGATGAAATTGAAAAGGCGCATCCGGATGTATTCAATCTGCTGTTGCAGGTAATGGATCATGGTACGCTGACTGACAACAACGGTCGTAAGGCTGATTTCAGAAACGTGATTCTGGTAATGACAACTAACGCAGGTGCTGAGTCAATCAGTCGTCCAAGCCTTGGCTTTACCACCCAGGACCACTCCAGCGATGGTATGGAAGCGATCAACAAATTCTTCACGCCGGAATTCCGCAACCGTATCGACAGCATTATTCAGTTCAGCCCACTGGACAAGAAGATCATTCTCAACGTGGTCGATAAGTTCCTGTTTGAACTCGAGGCCCAGCTGAACGAGAAGAACGTTAATATCGATGTGACCGAGGCCGCTAAGGGCTGGTTGGCGGACAACGGGTTCGACAGCAAGATGGGAGCACGTCCGATGAGCAGAGTGATTCGAGAGAATATCAAGAAGCCACTCGCAGACGAGATATTGTTTGGCACCTTGTCGAAAGGCGGGAAGGTTATTGTCGACCTTGACGAGTTCGGTGAACTGGTATTCGAAATCGAGAATGCTGAAGAAACGGTTTAAACGTTCGCATAGTCGGCAGGTTTAGCCATGCAACGAAAAAGGCACACCGAAAGGTGTGCCTTTTTTGTTTTGCGTACGGTAAATTGCGGGCATTAACTGCCCACCGCTTTAGCGGCTTCGGTAGGTGATCCGGCCTTTGCTCAGATCATATGGAGTCATTTCCACAGTGACTTTGTCACCGGTTAAAATGCGAATGTAGTGCTTACGCATTTTTCCCGAAATATGGGCTGTGACGACGTGGCCATTTTCCAGCTCGACCCTAAACATGGTGTTGGGAAGCGTGTCCACCACGGTTCCTTCCATTTCAATTGCTTCTTCTTTTGCCATCCAATCTCTTCTTTCTAACGAGTAGCGATCACTGCGATGCAGCGCCGCACCGATAATGTGATACTTAGTCGCCCAATTTTAAAGGGTTTTGGCGCGAAGTACACAAAATGTTGCAATTTGTTGAAATTTACATCGCAAACGCGCTTTTATCTTGAACCTGGTAAATCAGCCAGAATACCGCTATTCAGATCGCCTACAATACCGGTCTCGTAAACACGCAGGAAAAACACTGATCGATGTACTGCCCGCTTAGGCAAAAATACAAGACCACTGATCGCTTCGGCAATCTGATGGAGCTGTATGAGAAAAATTACATGCAGCTGCGCCTGTTGATACCTGATCTGAAGAACGGCCCGCTGTCTCCGGGTATTTCTGAAGTGCAGGGATGTTTGCCTGTGCACCTGAACGTCACCGAGCAAAGCCCCTATACATCGACCCTTCATCTGACCTACAAATTCATCGACGGCAGAACCAATCGTGCACACATGGAGCCCGATTTTTCTATTCGTGTGTATCATGATGCTCGCACCGCCGAGGTCGTGAGCGGTTTGTTGCACGGCGAACAGCATGTGCAGCGCCAGACTCGAAATCTTGACTATTCCTGGCGTCTTAATCGTTTTTTATACAAATGGCTCAGCTACTTACTGCGTCGTGGGCACCGATTCGATGTGCTGCAGGAGCAACCCGCCACGGCGACAGACAAACAATCTGGTTCGGCTCACATCGCTTCTTAGTTGGTTGCTTGAAGTTCTACTGGCACTCACGTTTGTATTGTTCGGTTGTTTCTTTTAGTTTAAGTATCGCCTGATCCATCTGGGCGTCAGTACTGGCTTTGGAAAATGCGCTCTCCAGCACAAGCTTGTCCCGTTTGAGGTAAATACATTTATCCGACGGTGAGTTCGCTGCAATAGTCAGTTCATTTGCCGCCTCTTGCGATAGACTCTGCGCTGCCGACTTCTTTTTTCTTATGCCTTTGAGTGAGGGGTCTTGTGCGTATCTGACCGGTTTCCACTTAGGTGGTTTTGGCGCTTCGTTCTTCGGGGTGAGGTCAACAGGAACCCTGGTCGGGACAGTGGCCGCGACGGTTGTTTTTTCTGGTTGTATAGCCAGCGGTTTCAGATCTGCACCAACCACAGTGTAGTCAATGCCATCCGGTGGAGGTTCCGGCGAGTAAGTCGGTGTGCCATCCTTACCAACCCATTGATAAAGTGCACCGTTTTCCAAAGCACTAACGTGTAGCGAACATATCAGTGTGCTGAACGTAATCAGAGTCAAAGCAATGATCTTTTTCATAGACAGGCGCTCTTGCGGAAGTGAAACGGAGAGTGCTGCAAGCAGGGAACATGCCGGGCATTCGGGTGATTTTGGCCCGGCTTGGAGAATCGGATGACACACCTTCTGGTCGTTGCCGCTGGTGGTGCCTGCGGTGCTGTGCTGCGGTATCTGGTGGTGGGGCTGGCAGCATGGCCTGGTCTGTCATTTCCGCTCGGCACACTACTGGTTAACGTGATTGGATCTTTTGTGCTTGGCGCTCTGGCGGGTTACTGGATAGTTGCCGGGCAACCCGTTTCCTCGCTGCGGCTCTTTTTTCAAACCGGTCTGCTGGGGGCATTCACCACCTTTTCTGCGTTTTCACTCGATACCTTGACTCTGTGGCAAAACGGACAGATGGTTTCAGCGTTTCTTAACGTGTTTTCAAATCTGCTGCTGTGTTTACTGGCTTGTGGGGCGGGATTGGCAATTGGCGCTGCGATTCAACGCTAAGCCGCTGCCATAACTCCCCGGCCGAATTGCTATCCGTGTTGGTGGTGGGCTTGCTATAATAACGGACCGCACTGTGAATGAGCAATTCAACTAAATGCTTGATGCAAAATTGTTTCGTGGAGAACTGGATTCTCTGGCGAAGGAACTGGGTCGTCGCGGCTACGAGCTTGATACTGAAGCTGTTGTCGCACTCGAGACCCGCCGTCGGGATTTGCAAACCAAAACCCAGGAATTGCAAAACCAGCGAAATACTCGTTCAAAAGAGATCGGCGCTGCCAAGGCGAAAGGTGAAGACATCGAGCCTTTACTGGCCGAGGTCAACGATATGGGCGAGGACCTCAAGCGCTGTGAGCAGGATCTGGCCGAGATTCAGTCGAATCTGCAAACAATCGGATTGTCTGTGCCAAATCTTCTCGACGCTTCTGTACCCGACGGTAAGTCGGAAGACGACAACGTAGAGGTTAAAAAGTGGGGTGAGCCGAAGGCATTCGATTTTGAACCGCTGGATCATGTTGCCTTAACCGAATCAGGGGCGCTGGATTTCGAAGCTGGTTCATTGCTGACCGGTTCGAGATTTACTGTCATGCGAAACGAGGTTGCACGCTTACATCGTGCCTTGTCGCAATACATGTTAAATCTGCATACCTCGCAACACGGCTACACAGAAATGAATGTGCCGTACATTGTGAATGCCAATTCTCTTACCGGTACTTCTCAGCTGCCGAAGTTTGAGGAAGACTTGTTCGCGCTGAAAGGCGACAGCAACTACTACCTGATTCCAACCTCCGAAGTACCATTGACCAATCTGGTACGGGATAAAATTATTGATAAGACCGATCTTCCCATCAGGCTGACTGCTCATACGCCTTGTTTCAGATCTGAAGCGGGGTCATACGGCAAAGATACCCGTGGCATGATCCGACAGCATCAGTTTGAAAAAGTCGAGCTGGTGCATGTGGTGCACCCCGACACCTCCTGGGATGCGCTGGAAGAACTGGCTGGTAACGCGCAAACCGTATTGCAGAATCTGGAGTTGCCGTATCGCATGGTTACGCTTTGCAGCGGTGATACCGGCTTTGCCGCAGCGAAAACTTACGATATTGAAGTGTGGTTGCCAGGGCAGCAGATGTATCGGGAGATTTCTTCCTGTAGTAACTGCACAGACTTTCAGGCACGGCGTATGAAAGCACGCTTCAGAAATGATGAAGGCAAAACCGAGTTAGTCCATACGCTGAACGGGTCTGGTCTGGCGGTGGGTCGAACACTGGTGGCAGTGTTGGAGAATTACCAGCAGGAAGATGGCAGCGTTAATGTACCGACCGTGCTGCAGGACTTTATGCAAACCGACACTATCCTGAAAAAGTAACC
>CALLLY010000002.1 GCA_938008205.1 uncultured Granulosicoccaceae bacterium | reverse complement strand
ACTCTAACCGTAGGCACAGCTCAAGACCCGGTGTTATTCCTGATACCTATAAAGCCGTTGGTCTGGCGTTGCCATAGCGTTGCGTAGATGCCACCGAGTTCCAATAGTTGCTGATGGGATCCTTGTTCTACAATTTTGCCTTCGTCCATGACCAGCAATCTGTCCATCGCCGCAATAGTTGACAGCCTGTGCGCGATCGCGATAACAGTTTTGTTTTCCATCAAAGCAAAAAGGCTTTGTTGTATCGCAGCTTCAACTTCAGAATCCAGAGCACTGGTAGCTTCATCAAGAACCAGTATCGGAGCGTCTTTTAGCAATACTCTGGCAATTGCTACTCGTTGTCGCTGACCACCAGAGAGTTTTACTCCGCGTTCCCCTACTTGTGCTTCGTAACCGTGATTGCCGTGTGGGTCAGACAAACCGGCAATAAAGTCACTGGCGTGTGATTTTGCGGCTGCTTCAAGCATGCTCTCTTCAGAAGCGTCAGGGTTACCGTACATAATGTTTTCGCGCACGGTTCGGTGCAGCAGAGAGGTGTCTTGTGTCACCACACCTATGTTGGCTCTGAGGCTGTCCTGAGTGACTTGCGAAATATCCTGTCCGTCGATAAAAATGTTGCCGGACTCAACATCATGAAAGCGTAACAATAAATTCACCAGCGTGGACTTGCCTGCGCCAGAGCGCCCTACCACCCCGACTTTTTCTCCGGGGAGAATTTTCAGATCCAATTGAGTGATTACACGCTGTTCACCGCCGTAGTTGAATCCGACTGCGTTAAATTCGATCTGTCCGTGTGGAACCCGTAATTCCGGTGCAGAGCTTATATCAGTGACCGACTGGTTTTTTGCCAGTGAATTACGGCCGTCGGCTACTGTGCCAATATGTTCAAATAGTGCGCTCAGCTCCCACATAATCCAGTGCGACATACCATTGAGTCTCAACGCAAGCGCCACCGCGACAGCAATTGCGCCGACGCTGATTGACTGATGCATCCAAAGATAAATAGCTGTTGCTGAAATACCAAAAATCAACAGGTAGTTAAGTGTGCTGACACAGAGTTCCAGTCCGGTGGATAAACGCATTTGCAGATATACAGTTTGCATGAACTCATTCATGCCTCGCTTGGCGTAGTCTTCTTCGCGTTTGGTATGTGCAAATAACTTGATCGTAGAAATATTGGTATAACTGTCGACGATTCTTCCGGTCATGGTAGAGCGGGCGTCGGCCTGTAATGTAGAAACCCGTTTTAGCTTTGGTATGAAGTACCACTGCGCAGCAATATACAGGCACAACCAGATAAACAGCGGGGCCATCAGTATGGTGCTTGAATTCATCACAATACCCAGCATCGACATAAAATAAACTGCCACATAGACAAACACATCGGTGATTTTCATCACTGCTTCTCGCGTCGACAACGCCGTTTGCATAACTTTAGTTGCTACTCTGCCGGCATAGTCGTCCTGAAAAAAAGACATACTTTGCCCCAGCAGGTATCGATGTGCGTTCCAGCGGATCGCCATTGGGAAGTTACCCAGCAGCGACTGGTGATTGATGAGCGTATGCAGCAGAGTCAGGATAGGCATAAATACCAGCAGCACCAGACTCATCCATAGCAAGGTATCACTCTCGGTTTCCAGCAGAGTGTCTGGATTGCGCGTTGAAAGCCAGTCAACCAGTTGGCCGAGAAATCCGAACAACATAACCTCAAGCACAGCCATGGTGGCAGTTAATATTGCCAGTGCCAGGAGTGGCCAACGCATATCTTTGCTGTAGTGAATAACAAACGACAGCAGATTGCGAGGTGGGGTGACAGGCTGGTGTTTGGGAAACGCTTCGGTAAGCTGTTCAAAATATCTGAGCATATTTGGAATGATACCGCGATGCATGGGCCGGGCGTGTAATTTTATAGTTGGGGTTTTTTGATTATTAGTGGCAAATCTTCTGGTGCTCGAACGATTGAAATGATCGGGTTAATTTGATGACTGGTAAGGATATTGAGTGATGAAGCCGGTTGCTCCCGGATTCAGGTGCAACTGTTGTTATGCGCTATAATTTTGCCAACAGCTACTGCGGAGTTTTCAGTGTCTACAGAAATCAGTGTGCCTGGTGAACAACCGGTACGATTTTTTGACAGTCGTGAAAAATATCTTCTGTTTGTGACTACTACCAACGAAAAGTGGTGTATTGCACAACGAGTTAATGAAGAACTTGAAAAATTACAACCTAACCCGCCGGCGTTAAAGCTGTTTGATGCAGGTATGGGTGATGCGACTGTGCTGTCTCATGTGTTAAGAGCCACTCACGATCAGTTTCCACACATTCCATTACTGGTTGCGGCCAAAGAAATCAGTATGGAGGATGTTCGCATCGGGTTGGAGCGCATGGCAGATCGATTTGCCGAGCATCCGCAGATGGTATTGGTTATCACCAATATGCGTTATACCGAAGCACCTGAGCTTTTTCCGTCAAAACCTGAGGATCAGCCAAATCTGAAACGTTGGGATATCGAGCTCGATGGCACTACCGCTAAAGATTTTGATCGCCAGTTACGTGATTTGACCGATATTGTCAGGGAGGGGTGGCAGACAAAACCCAGTGAAAAAACCGGCAACCCGCTGTATGTTTATCCGTCAATGATT
>CALLLY010000001.1 GCA_938008205.1 uncultured Granulosicoccaceae bacterium | reverse complement strand
TGGCTTGATTCTTTATCACGGTTCCAGCAGGTGTCGCACCATAGACAACCGATGCCAGGAAAAACAACAACAGAGCTATCACACCAGCGCCTGACACACTAAAGAGTGAGTATCTGACACTGACACGAAGTGTGGTACTCGCCATCGTGCTATCCACCGTTGCGCCCCGCGACGTTCTGAAACGTGACGGCCGGCCTGCCATAGATATCGAGCAATATCATTTCAACTCGACGACTTATTTCGTCGGCAACCGGAGAGTCGGCTTCGTTTAGTGCAATAGACTCGCCGTGAGCATGTAACTTCAGACGTTTTTCATCAACCCCTGCACCAGTAAAATACTCAACCACACGCGAGGTGCGTTTACCGGAAAGTTTACGGTTATATTCCACTGAGGCGTGTTGATCGGTAAATCCGCGAATAGAAATATTGTAGTGAGGGAACTTCTTGAGAAACCGGACATTGTTATCAAGGGTTTGTAGTGATGCCTCATTCAGACTAGTTGCATCACTATCGAAATATATTGCAGGTTCCCAAGGCAACTGCTTCGACACAGCAGGCACTTCATTTACGACCAGCTTGTCTCTGAAGACTTCCTTCTCTATCACCTTTTCGATAATCACCGGGACGCCGACGGATTCATCAATCGCACAAAAGTTTTCATCATATTCTGCAAACAACACTTCGTTACTTGCACAGGAAATCAACGTTAACACCCATGCTAACAACAATCCGAGTTTCATCATTACTCGAGCCATTTGAGAAAGTCCTCATCAAATTTGTATTGCAGACCTAAGTGCCAGCCCTGCGCATGGTATTCTTCGGTATCGAGGTCTTCATCCCTGAAACCACCAAAGTTGTATCCAAACCCTATTCGTGCGTTTTTATTGATTACATAGTAAAGACCGGCGCCTGCCGAATACCGAACTTCAGACAGATTATCTGTCGCGAGCATGCCACCACGCAGATCAACATTTATTCTCCGGTTGAAGTCAAAGTTCAGCCTGACGTCAGCGAGCACAGAGAAATCAGCGGTATCCGTTCCTGAAAAGCGTACCTTTTGATGCTTACCACCAAGCCGACCGGATAACAAAGCGTTGTTGTTCAAGTGAAGGTTCTGATGGGTAGACAGCAGATGGACACTACGTCGGGCACCAGGGGTCACTCCCCGCTCTTCCTTCCAGTTGTACATGAACAACATGTGATGCTGGTTATTCAGCTTGGGCCGTTTAGAGAATCCTGCGACGAATGAATGCCTCAAGGTATCTTCATTGGCCTGACTGGTCTGTTTGCTGAGGTTTTCGGTTAACACCCCGGTCCAGTCCTGATTAATACGGGCAGCGTAACTTGCACGCAGACCGACATAGTCCGAGGCATCGGTGTGACGGGTTTCAAGTCTCAACAAACGTCGACTATTCGGATTCCGTGTATCAACCACAGCAACAGATGCGGCGATTGAATCGCTCTGATCCCGGCTTTGGATTACTTCCAGATTAGGCGACACACGCAGATCCGGTTCGATTTCATAGTCCGCACGAATGCCACTGGCCGTTTCAAAATCACGACTATCAAAAGCGCCACGCATTCTATACTCGGAATATAATCGGGTGGATGACAGTACATCACTCTCAATACCCATCGTCAGCACTTCGGTCTTTTGGTTGGTGCTAATGCCACTCAGCGCTAACAAACTATTGGATAACTCATAGTTGGAATAGACTCGCGCATGTTCATGCACCTGCAGCTTGCCCCCCAGCTTCACTCTGCGACGACTTGCCCTGCCCGTATCCTGCTCAACTTCCGCGTTGAACTGACCGGATTTGTCACCGAGTGTTATTTGCCGGTTGACGCCCAACACAGCAGTTACAAAATTCTCACTGCGCGAGAACTCTTCCTGCGTTACCTGCCGTAAACCGGCGCGCACCAGCCACTGACGTATTCGTCCTTCAATCTGGGCTCCGATAGTCTGACG
Source organism: uncultured Granulosicoccaceae bacterium (assembly GCA_938008205.1). Classification (GTDB taxonomy): domain Bacteria; phylum Pseudomonadota; class Gammaproteobacteria; order Granulosicoccales; family Granulosicoccaceae. The sequence continues at coordinate 591 of CALLLY010000001.1, read as the reverse complement.
GCTGTCGCCGGTTACCAGAGAGTCACTTTTCAGTGCATCAACCACCAGTGATGTTTGTTTGCGCAAGGTTTGTTTATGGCTGATACGCGCCTCCATTCTGCCAGACGCCACGGATGCACCACTATTGGAGAACTCTGCATCAGCTCTTGCATAAGTGAATGTGGTGCGGGAATCGGGCGACCATCGATGATCCACCGACACACGACTTGCTGTGCCCTGCACGCCGGTCACTGAATCACTGCGCGCCACACTCGCGCTGACGCGTGTCGCATTTCCTGTTTTATACGTTGCATAGATACCGCTGCGATCGACACCGTCCTGACTATGATCGTCACTGGTATGACTGATCCCAAGCTGGAGGTTTTCATTCACCTGCCGGTCAAATCGCATGCCGGTAACCCAGTATTTGTCCCCATTCGCTTCAACGTCGTAGGCAAACTGAACAAATACCGGGTTCTGTTGATCATCCAGAGTCGGTATGGTGTTTGAGAAGGTTACGTATCCATAGACCGGATCGATGGTGTAGTCCCCGAAACGACTGAGACGGGTGCGCGCGATAACCAAACCGGAGTTTTCTCTGGAGCGAGTGAC